>JBDNFZ010000055.1:0-7401 GCA_041689555.1 Opitutaceae bacterium
GAGCCCGAGGAGGTGGGCGATGCCCCAACCCAACCCCGGCATGATCGTGTATTGCGCGACAAACCCGATCGCGACCGCCCGCGGCATCGTCGTCACGCGCTTAAAATCGGCGGGCTCCAACGTCAGGCCCATCCCGAGCATCACCAGTGCGAGCGTCCAGATGATCCACGGGCCGGTAAACCACGTAAACGCCCCGGGCGTGACCAGCGCCAGCCCTGCGCCTCCCAAAATCCAAAGCGGAAAGGCATCGGCGGCGCGGGCGAGGAGTCGGGTCATAGCGGGGTGGGGTGGAAGCGGGGCAAAGAGCGCCCGACGATCCATGCTCCGGCCCGGCGGTCAATTCCTCCCGGCGCGCCCCCGTCACTCATACAACTTGATCAACCCCGAGTGATCGAGCGCCGCGCCGCCCTTTTCATGCACGAATTTCTCCCACTGTTCGCGGCAGTTTTTCAACGTCGGCGACTCAAACCCCACCGTCTCCGCGAGCGCACAGATCAACCGCACATCCTTTAACTGCCACTCCGCCCGCCCGCCCGCCGTGAAATCGCGCCGCACCATCCGTTCGCCGTGCAACTCCAAGATGCGGCTGTCCGCAAAGCCTCCCGTCAAAGCTTGCCGCACGAGCGCGGAATCGACGCCCGCCAGCTCCGCCAACCGCAGCGCCTGCGCCACCGCGTCGATCGTCTGCGCCACGATCAGTTGATTCGCCAGTTTCGTCACCTGGCCCGCACCGCTCGCGCCGAGATGCGTCACGCGCCGGCCCACCGTCGCCAAAATCGGCTGCGCGCGCGCGAAATTCTCCGCCGTCCCGCCCGTCATGATCGAAAGACTCGCCGCCTCCGCTCCCACTTGCCCTCCCGAGACCGGCGCATCGATCCACGCCACCTTCGCGGCCCACGCCTTCGTCTCCGCCACCGCGGACGTTCCGAAATCGATCACGAGCGCGCCCGGGCTCACGCCTTCGCTCAACCCCCCGGGCCCAAACACCGTCGCCGCCACCACCTCCGTCGTGGTCAGGTTCACGCAGATCATGCCGTCGCCGATCTCCCGGGCCAACTCCGGCAGGCTCGCCGCGCGCCGCATCCCGCGGGCGACCGCCGTCTCGGCCGGTGCCGGGCTGCGGTTCCAGACCACCACGGTGGCCCCGGCGTCCTGAAGATGCCGCGCCATCGGCGCTCCCATGCGCCCCAAGCCCACGAACCCGATCTTGTATCCCGTCAGGTTGGTTTTCATCGTCTTGCCCGCAGTTCAGCGCGCGGGTTCAGCCCCGGCAAACCCGATCCCCTCTCCCCAAGAAAAATTATCCCATGAAAGTCATCATCACCGGCGGCGGCGGCTTCCTCGGCTCGCAACTCGCGACGAAACTTCTCCAACGCGGCGAACTCGTCGGCCCTTCCGGCGCCCCCGAGCCGATCCGCCGGCTCGTTTTGTTCGATGCTTTTTTCCACCGCCCGGCGACCGATGCCCGCGTCGTCCAGATCGCCGGGGACATCTCCGATCGCGCCGCCGTGCTCGCGGCCTGCGGCGAGGATGACGCCACCTCGATCTTCCACCTCGCGTCGATGGTCAGCGGCGAATGCGAGCTGCGCTTCGACGAAGCCCTGCGCGTCAACCTCGACGGCGGCCGCAACGTCTTTGAAGCCGCCCGCGCTCTGCCCGCCCGCCCGCGCGTCGTCTTCGCCAGCAGCATCGCCGGTTACGGGGGCGAAGCGTTGCGCGCGCCGGGCTCGGATTTATCCAAGCTCACGCCGGCCACGACCTACGGCATGACGAAGGTAATCTGCGAACTCCTGCTCAACGACCACACGCGCAAAGGCCACTTCGACGGCCGCACCGCCCGCCTGCCCACCGTCATCGTCCGCCCCGGCAAGCCCAACGCCGCCGCGTCGAGCTGGGTCAGCGGCATGTTCCGCGAGCCGTTGCGCGGCGAACCCTGCGCGCTGCCCGTCCCGCGCGACCAGGCCCACCCCGTCACCGGCTACCGCACCGTCATCGATTCCCTGATCGCGCTTCACGATGCGCCCGAGGACCGGCTCGGCGCCGATCGCGGCTACGTTTTACCCGCGCACACCGTCACACCCGTCCTCGCCGCCGCCGCTCTCGCCGAGATCGCCGCCGCGCGCGGCCTCGCCCTCGGCCCGACCACCGACGCCCTCGACCCGCGCATCCACGGCATCGTCAGCAATTGGCCGACGCAGATCGACGCCGCCCGCGCCCTCGCCCTCGGTCTGCCGACACCGCCGCCTCTCCGGACGATCATCGAACAATATCTGGAAGATTTCGGCGCGCCGCCGGCCTAGCTAACGGGGTGTTTCCACGCCATCAGCGGGGTTGCACGCCCCCGCGCGAATCCCTTGCCTGCGGCGATGCCTTCATCCCCGCACGCTTGGAATTTCTTTCGCACCGGCGGCCTTGACCAAGTCTCGCTCGCCACTGGCGCCGATCTCCTCGCCCTTGAGCACCTCGACCAGAAACTCTGGGTCGCCCTCAGTTGCCCCGTGAAGGGCCTCGAGCTCGACGAGCGCACCCTCGCCCTCATCGATTCCGACAACGACGGCCGCGTGCGCGCCCCGGAATTGCTCGCCGCCATCAAGTGGGCCGCCGCCCGCCTCAAAGACCCCGGCGTCCTCCTCGTCGGCGCGGCCGAACTCCCGCTCTCCGCCATCAACGACGCCACGCCCGAGGGCAAAATCCTCGTCGCTTCCGCCAAACAGATTCTCGCCAACCTCGGCAAAAAAGACGCCGCCGCGATTCCCGTCGAGGACGCCGCCGACACCGCCAAAATTTTCGCCGCGTCCGCCCTCAACGGCGACGGCGTCATCCCGCCCGAGGCCACCGCCGACGCCGCGACGCAGACCCTCATCAAGGAAATCATCGCCACCGTCGGCGGCACACCCGATCTCGCCGGCAGCACCGGCGTGACCGGCGCCCAGATCGAGAAATTCTTCGCCGACCTCGCGGCCTACGTCGTGTGGGTCGAGCAGAGCGCCGCCCAGGACATCGCCATTCTCGGCAGCGCCACCGGCGCGGCCGTCGCGGCCCTCAAAGCCGTGCGCGCCAAGGCCGACGATTTCTTCGCCCGCACACGCCTCGCCGCCTTCGACGGCCGCGCTCTCGCCGCGCTCAATCGCAGCGAGACCGAGTATCTGGCCATCGCCGCCAGGGACCTTTCGATCACCGCCGCCGAGGTCGCCGGCTTTCCTCTCTCACGCGTCGCCGCCGATGGGTCGCTCCCGCTCCTCACCGGCGTCAATCCCGCTTGGGCCGCCGCGCTGGCCACGCTCCACACCGCCGCGGTCGCGCCCGTTTACGGGGTCGAAAAAACCTCCCTCACCGCCGCCGAGTGGGTCGCCCTCAACGCCAAATTCGCCGCCTACGAGACGTGGCTCGGCGGCAAGGCCGGCGGCGCCGTGGAAAAACTCGGCCTCGACCGCGCCAAGGAAATCCTCGGCGGTCCCGGCCGCGCCGCGCTCGCCGCGCTTCTCGTCGCCGACGCCGGGCTCGCCCCCGAGTTTAAGGCCATCAGCGATGTCGAGCGCCTCGTCCGCTATCACCGCGATCTCCGCGCGTTGCTCCATAATTTCGTCAACATCGCCGACTTCTATTCGCGCGACCGTTGGGCGATTTTCCAAGCCGGCACGCTCTTCCTCGACAGCCGTTCGACCGAGCTCTGCATCCGCGTCGCCGGCGCCAACCCCCTCGCCGCGATGAGCAAGGCCTACATCGCCTACTGCCTCTGCACGCGCGCGGGTTCGCCGCCCATGACGATCGCCGCCTGCTTCACGCAGGGCGACAGCGACTACCTCTTCGTCGGCCGCCACGGCCTGTTCTACGACCGCGCCGGTCGCGATTGGGACACGGTCATCACCAGCATCGTCGATAATCCGATCAGCATCCGCCAGGCCTTTTGGTCGCCGTATAAAAAATTCGTCCGCATGATCGAGGAGCAGGTCGCCAAGCGCGCAGCCGCCGCCGAAGCCGCGTCCTCGACCAAACTCGCCGCCGCCGCCGAGAAAACCGCCAACGCCGACACCGCCAAGCCCGCCGAGCCGCCGAAGAAGGTCGATGTCGGCGCCGTCGCCGCCATCGGCGTGGCCATCTCGGGTGCCGTCACCGCGATGACCTTGATTCTCGGCTACGTTTTTCAGCTGAAGCTCTGGCAATACCCGCTCGTCCTCGTCGGCCTGGTGCTTGTGATCTCGATGCCCTCGATGATCATCGCCTGGCTCAAGCTCCGCCAGCGCACCCTCGGGCCCATCCTCGAAGGCAATGGCTGGGCGGTGAACGGTCGCGTGAAGATCAACATCCCCTTCGGCAGCGCCCTCACCGATCTCGCCACGCTCCCCCCCGGCGCCAAACGCTCCCTCGACGATCCCTACGAGGACAAGGAGGCCGCGCGCCAGAGGCGCAACGCCATCGCCCTCACCGTCGTCGTGCTGCTCCTCGCCGCCGCAGTCTTCATCCGCTGGCAGGAATCGAAAAACGGCCGCTACTTCTGGCAACCCGCGCCGGTGGCTGCGCCCGCAGCCGCAGCCGCGCCCGCCGTCGTTGTGACGGCGCCCGCCGCTCCCGCGGTTCCCGTCGCACCGACCGCAAAGTAGGCGCCGACAGTGTCGGAGCCGAAACGTGTCCGAGGTAGAGCGCTTTGACCCCGACGCGCGGGTTTGAGCGCGCGCGATCCTGAAGCGTTTGAGGTCCGGTCTATCCACCTTGAAGCCTATCTGAAGGACCCAAAATCAGTCCCGGGGTAGGCCAGCGCGCTTGCGCGCGCTCCGGTAACCGCACGGGCGCGCGCAATCGTGCGAACCTACGACAGACATGATTTCGGAAAGGCTCTCGGTCGCAGGGAGCATCTGGACGTGGCGGTGGGACGCGAGATCGGCCCCGGCTCAAGGGCAAGAAAACCAATCCCGGAGCGATCCGGTCATAAACAGTGGGAGCGAGCTTGCTCGCGACGTCGGGGTTCCGGAGTCGCGAGCAAGCTCGCTCCCACAATCGATCCGGCACGCATGGCCCCGGATTTCCTGCGGCGCGCTTCCCGACTGCGACTTTTCGGCCTAACTATGCGGATTTCACCCTTCTGATTCGCCTCACCTGCACAAATCCCGTGTAGGGCGTCCGTCTTGCGGACGCCTCCGGTCGTGGCTCCGCTGCGCGTCGCCGGACATGACTTATGGCCCAAGCCGCCCCCGCGCCCTCAATCCCTGTCCGGCGCGATATAGTGGCAGCCCTTGCTGCGCGGATTGAGCGTCGCCGCGTGGACGACGAGCAACGCCGTCTGGACCGCGTTGCGCAGCTCGATCAGCTCCCGCGTGAGCGTGCAACCGCGATAAAAACTCTGAATCTCCTCACGCAGCTCCAGCAAAATCCTGCGCGCGCGGGTGAGCCGCTTCGGCGAGCGCACGACGCCCGCGTAGTTCCACATCGTCGTCTGGATTTGTTGGATATCCTGCCGCACGAGCACGGGATCGGCCTCGCGCGTCGGGCTCTCCCACGCGCGTGGCTCCGGCAGGCGAAACGCGAGGCGCGCGACGTCGTCGGCGTCGGCCTGCGCCGTGAACTTCGCGCTCGTGAGACACTCGAGCAGCGAGGTGCTCGCGAGCCGGTTGGCCCCGTGGAGGCCCGTGCAACCCGTCTCGCCGATGGCGCTCAAATGCCGGATATTCGTCCGCCCATGCAGATCGGCGTGGACGCCGCCGCACGCGAAATGCGCCGCCGGCACGACGGGAATCGGTTCGTGTGTGATGTCCACGCCGTGGCCGAGACAACGCTCGTAGATCGTCGGGAAACGCCCGCGGATGAACTCGGGCTTCATCGCCGAGAGATCGAGGAAAACGCACGGCTCGCCGCTCGCGGCCAGCTCCTGCTTGATCGCGCGCGCCACGATATCGCGCGGCGCGAGCGAGCCGCGGGGATGGAGGCCGTCCATGAAGCGCTCGCCCTTGGCGTTGACGAGCACGCCGCCCTCGCCGCGCAGGGCCTCGGTGACGAGGAAGCGCGGGGCGTTTTTCTTGGCGAAGACCGTCGGGTGAAACTGCACGTATTCGAGGTCGATGAGCCGTGCGCCCACGCGGTAGGCCATCGCCACGCCATGGCCGACGCTGCCCGGCTGGTTGGTCGAGTGCTGGAAAATCTGGCCCAATCCGCCGGTCGCGAGGACGGTTTTTTTGGCGACGATGGCGACCGTTTCTCCCGTCGCGGTGTCGAGCACGTAGGCGCCGAAACAGGTGAGCGGCTCGTAATGGTCGGCGATGTCGGCGGAATTGTGCGAGAGGGTGAGAAGATCGATCGCAACCCAGCCGATGCGCCGTGTGATGCGCGGCGTGGTATCCACGCGCCGGGCGACGCGCTCGAGGATGGCGTGTCCGGTGGCGTCCTTGGCGTAGATGATGCGCTTCTCGCTGTGCCCGCCCTCGCGCGTGAATTCCAACTCGCCCGCTGCGTCGCGGTCGAAGTCCACGTGAAGTTCATCGAGCAGGAGTTCCTTCACCGCGACCGGGCCCTCGCGCACGAGCTGTTCGACGGCGGCGGGATTCGAGGTGTGGTCGCTGGCCTCCTGGATGTCATGCGCCAGCGAGGTGACGTCCGGGGTGGCGGCGGGGGCCGGATCGTAGATGATGCCGCCCTGGGCCCAGTCGCTGTTGGCGGCGAGCGGCTCGGTGAGCGAGAGCAGTTCCACCGAAAGGCCGGCCCGTGCCGCGCGCAGGGCGTAGGCCGATCCGGCGAGGCCGGCGCCGATCACGAGACAGTCGGTGCGGAGGGTTTTCACCTTAGGTCGTGACCGGCAGCACACGCAGCCCGCAGTGCCGGGCAAACTCCCGCTGACGCACATCGAAACTCAACAATGTATCGGCTCGCAGCACGCGTGCCGCCGCCACGTGGAGCAGGTCGAGCGTCCGCACTCCGTAGCGGGCCGTGAGCGCGGCGGAGAGCATCTCCCCTTCTTCGTAGTGCCGGTAAACCGGAAGCGGGGTGCGGCGGAGAATGTTAATCTCCAGGCACTCCACCACCCGCAGTTGCATCCGGCCGAGGCCCTTCGGATCGAGCTTGCTCTGGAAGACGAGGGAGCGTGCGGCGTTGTTAAATTCGAGGGCGCCGAAAAAGGTCAGCGGTATCGCCGGCTCGACGCGCAAGGACGCGAGGATTTGCTTGGCCACCGGGCTGTTTCGATCCTGCCCGACAAACGAGAGGAGAAACGAAGTGTCCGCGTAGGCCTTCACCGCTCCAGAAAATCCACGTAGCTGAACGGCATGATCTTCCCGCCGAAGTCCTCGTCGAGCCACTTCTTGTAATCCGGCGGCGTCCATGGTTTCGCCGGAGTTTTCACCCGGCGCGCGGCTTTTGCCCGGGCTTTCGGTGAACGGCGCGGCGGCGCTTTGACGGTGGCGGCTTTCATGAGAC
>JBDNFZ010000056.1:0-3213 GCA_041689555.1 Opitutaceae bacterium
ATTAACCCCGAGGCCGCCGCCGCCCGGGTGCTCCGGCAACTTGGACTCCTATGAACCGTTCCCTTCCTCTTTCCGGCCGTCGTATCGCCGTCACCCGCGCCCGCGAACAAGCCCCCGAGCTCACTGCGCGGCTCACCGCCCTCGGAGCGGAGGTCGTCGAATTGCCGCTGATCAGTATCACCAAGGAAGTCGAAAACGACGCCCTCGCCGATGTGTTTTTGGAGTTCGGCAGTTACGACTGGCTGATCTTCACGAGCGCGAACGGCGTGCGTTTTTTCTTCGAGGAAATCCGCCGCATCTTCGATGACATCCGCTCGCTCGGGCTGATTCGCCTCGCCTGTATCGGCGATACCACGGCCGACGCCATCCGTGCCCTCCATCTCAAGATCGAGTGCCAGCCCAAGATCGCGACCGCCGAGGCCCTCGCCGAGGCGCTGATCGAGACCGGCAGTCTAGATAATGCCAAAGTGCTGGTCGTCGCCGGCAGCCTGAACCGCGACGATCTCGTGGATCGCCTCACCGCCGCCCGCGGGATCGTGGACACTTTGCAGGTCTACAAAACCGAGCCGACCGATCTCTCGGCCGATCCGGCGGCGGCGGATTTTCGCACGCGCTGGGCAGACGCAGTTCTTTTCGCCAGCTCCTCTGCGGTGCAGTCCTTTGCCGACCAGGCGGCCGCGCTCAAGCTGGAGCCCGGCGCCACGCGACCGCTCGCGGGCAGCATCGGCCCGCAGACGACCGAGACGATGAAACGCGTCGGATTGCCCGTCGCCTTCACGGCAAAGACGCCCAGCCTCGACGCTTTGGTCGAGGCGCTCGTCAAGAAACTCGCCCCATGAAAGTCCCGTTTCTCGATCTCGGCATCCAACACCGCGCCTTGCGCGAGCCGGCCCTCGCCGCGCTCGCCGCGACCTATGACGGGATGCGTTTCTGTCTCGGGCAGGATGTCGAGGCGTTCGAGCGAAATTTTGCCACGGCACTCGGTTATCCCCGCGCGTTGGGGATGAACAGCGGCACTTCGCCCCTGCATGTGGCCTGCATGATCGCGGGCTTCGGACCGGGAGACGAGGTCATCACCACTCCGTTCACCTTCATTTCCTCCGCTTGGGGGATCAACTATGTCGGCGCGACGCCGGTCTTTTCCGATATCGAGACCGGAACCTATAATCTCGATCCCGCCAAGATCGAGGCGGCGATCACGCCGAGGACGAAGGGCATCATCGTCGTGCATCTCTTCGGGCAGCCGGCGCGCATGGACGAGATCATGGTCATCGCCCGGCGGCACGGCCTCTTCGTCATCGAAGACTGCGCGCAAGCCGTCGGTGCGCACTACGAGGGCACGCCGGTCGGTCTGCTCGGCGATGTCGGCACGTTCAGTTTTTATCCGACGAAGAATCTGGGCGGATGCGGCGAAGGCGGGGCCTTTGTCGCCCGCGACGAGGCGGTGCATACGCGGGCGCGGCACATCCGCGTGCATGGTTCCGACCGGAGATATTACCACGACGTTGTGGGCGGAAATTTCCGCATGGACGGATTCCAGGGAGCTTTGCTCAACGTGAAGTTGCCCCATCTCCCGGCGTGGACCGCGCGTCGACAGGCAACCGCCGCGCGGTATCTGGCGGAGATCAAACTCGCGGACGTCCACCTTCCCGAACAACCCGGCTATGGTCGCTCGGGTTGCCACCAGTTTACGATCCAGCACCCGCGGCGGGATGCGCTCCGGGAGCATCTCGCCAAGCACGAGATCGGGACGGATCTCATCTACCCGGTGCCGCTCCATCTGCAAAAATGTTACGCCGACCTCGGTCGCGGGACCGGCTCGTTTCCGATTGCCGAACTCACCGCGACCACCTGCGTGAGCCTCCCGGTGTTTCCCGAGCTGACCGACGCGCAAGTCGATCACGTGATCTCCTCCGTCAACTCGTTTTGAACCGATGATCAACGGAGTTCGTCTCAAGATTTGCGGCCTTACTTCCCTCGTCGACGCCGATGCCGCCGACGCCGCCGGGGCGGATTATCTCGGCTTCATTCTCCACCCGCGATCGCCGCGCTGCGTGAGCTTGGCGCAGTTTGCCGCGATGGCGCCGCGCCTGCCCCCGCGCAAGAAAGTCGCGGTCGTAGTCGAGCCTTCCGTCGAGGAACTCGCCGAGATCAAGGCCGCCGGTTTTGATCACGTGCAGCTTCATTTTCCCAACGACACCCCGTTTTTCATGGCGGCGCTATGGCTCGATGTGATCCCGCCGGAGATGCTGTGGCTCGCCCCGCGCGTGCCACCGGGGAAAGACTTCGATTTGGCCTTCGTGCCCCTCGCCGACACCATCCTTCTGGATACCTACCATCCCGATCTCCACGGCGGCTCCGGGCAGACGGGGGACTGGAAGCAGTTCGCGTGGCACCGCACCAAATTTAAGAAAGTGAACTGGGTCTTGGCGGGCGGAATGAAGCCCGAGAACATCGTCGAAGCGGTGGCGGCGACCGGAGCACGGTTCGTCGACGTGAACAGCGGCGTTGAGTCCTCTCCCGGCGTAAAAGATCCGGTCAAGCTCCGGGCGTTGTCGGAAGCGATGCGGCTCATTCCCCCGGCAGCGGTCGGCGGGTGAACGTGATTGTGGGGAGTGCGCCTTCATGCGCGAGGAGCTGAAGCTTTACCTTCTCACCGAAGGCAAATCCCGTCAGCGATCCGTCGGCACCGATCACACGGTGGCACGGCACGATGAGGCAGATCGGGTTGGTGGCGTTGGCGCGGCCGACGGCGCGAGCCGCACTTTTCAATTTCTTCGCGAGCGCACCGTAGGTGCGGGTTTCGCCGAAGGGGATTTCCTGCAACGCCGTCCAAACGCGTTGTTCAAAGGCCGTTCCGGCGGGGGCGAGCGGGAGGGAAAAGCCGGAGCTTCGGCTGGAAAAATAGCCGAGCACTTGGGTGCGCGCGGCGGCGAGGCGTTTCGTTTCGCGCGCGAGGGTTCCGTCGAAACTTTTCAGGCGCGCACGCAAAGCGCGCTCTGGACCAAAGGCGGTGGCGATCACCGATCCGTCTTCATTGACGGCGACGGAAAACTCGCCGACGGGAGTGGAGAAAGTGTCGAAGTAGGCGTTCATGCGGGAGGAGGTTGATCGTATTGCCAAAGGTGGTTGGTGGCCATGCTGCGGTAGGGCGAAAACACGGCCATGAGCCGGCGCGTGGCGTCGATGTCCGGCTTTGCTTCAAGTTTGAAG
>JBDNFZ010000057.1:0-6752 GCA_041689555.1 Opitutaceae bacterium
CGGATCGAGTTCGAAGGCCTGGCGCTTGATCCACTCGGCGAGCTTGGCCGCGTCCGCCGCCGGGAGGCGCGGTTCGTCGGAGGGCGGCATGATACCTGAGCGCACGTTGCGGAGCGCCCGCAGCCAGAGCGCGTGGTCTTTCAACTCCGCCGCCGAGCCGAACTCATCGAGTGTCACACCGCCTTTGTCCACGCCGCCGCCGTGGCAGCCGTAGCAATACGCGTTCAGAATCGGCCGGATCTCCCGGTTGAAAAGATCCAGCGGCGGCTCCGCGCTTTGCACGGTGGCGGGCAAGAGAATGCAGGCGGAGAGTGCGGCGAGGAAGCGGGCGGGATGGGACGTCACGTCGGGGTCGGGAAAAGGTCGGGGGAAAAACGGAAAAAGCAAAGGATGGTTTGCGAAAGCAGATGACGAAGCCGCCGCGACAAAGATGCGCGGCCCGGGCGGGGAATCGGCGGCGAGCCCGACCCGCGGTCCACTGCCGTTGAATTAAGCCGATGCGAAACTCATGGCCTCACGCAAAGGGCGCTGAGGTCGCGACGGATCGGAGCAAAAACCTTTGTGCCCTTTGCCTTCTTCGCGTGAGGCGGTGCCTAATTCAATGGCCGTGGACCCGCGGTCGGGCCTACGGTCAAAATCTGAGCGGCTGCCGGTCTCAGAAGGTAAAGGTGTTGGTGATCGACCACTGCTTCGGCTGCGGGATCCGCGCCGAGGCGACTTGGCCGTTGGGCTGGGCGGTGACGGCGATGAGGTCGTCGCCACCCAGGAAATCGCGGACATTGAGCTGGACGGACCAGCCGATCTTGCCGTTGCCGAACTTGCGGGCGTAGCGGAGCCAGGCGTCGCAGTTGAGCTGCTCGCTCCCGTAGAACGGCTGGTTCACATCGGAAACCCAAACGCCGATGGCGTTTCTTTTCACCCCGTAACCGATCGCCACGCGATCCTGCCAACGGGCCGCGCCACCGATGCCGAAGCCTTTGAGCGGTCCGGAGACGAATTCGTAATTGGTCACGGCGTTGAACCGCCACTTGCGGAGTTCCTGCACCGCCGCGCCGTTCGCGGCGACCGCGTTCAGGTAGGGGATATACATGTTGTTGATCGCGGCGCCGCCGAAACGGGTGCCGGTCACGCTGTTGAAGTAGGGGATGTCCTCGAAACCTTCCTGGGCACGGATGTTCGTGGCGGCGATGCCGTCACCGTCGGTCCAGAGCGGGAGATTCTTGGCGACGAAGGCGGCGAAGTCGGCGCCGAAGTTGACGCGGCTGGCCTCCTGCAGGGCGGCGTTGAAGCTGATGCGCCAGTTGCGCCGCGGATTGTAGGTGCCCTCAAACTCCCAGCCTTCGGAGGTCGTGTCGGCGACGTTGCCGACACTCGGCGGGCGGGTGGCGCTCCAGTTGCCGCCGCCGGTAGCCTGTTGGAAGGCCCACGAGGAGACGAGGTCGGGGTCGACGGGACGCAGCCACTCGGAGGCCGTGCGCTGGATGAACCAGAGATTGCGGGCCGTGCTCTCGGCCGCCGTCAGGGCCGGGTTGGCGTTGGCGGCCTGCGCGGGATTGGTGAGGGAGGCGCGCAGCGGCAGGTAGCGCGGGTCGCTCGGCGCAAAGCCAAACCATTTGTTGATGACCACCTCGCTGGTGTTGGAGCCGCGCAAGCCGTTCAACGCGCGCGTGACATCGTTGCCGGGCCAGAAGGTGTTGTAGAAGGTGCTCACGTCGTTCGCTTGCGTGGTTTTGTAGTTCACCACGCGGAGGATAAATTTCCGGTCGGCGAACGAGAGCGTGAGGCCCTTGTCCTCGGTGGTGCCCTCGGGCGGGCTGAACGGCCGACCGTAGACATCGGCGACGGTGGACGAAGGACGAAAGTTCTCGGAGCGGTTATAGGACAGGCTCACATCCATGCCGAGCGGGAGACGTTTCTTGACGAAATCGGGCGCGTGGCCGACGACACTCCAACTGATGGTCCGATCCTTGGCGTAGATGTTGGGCGCGGTCGGATAGGTCCACGACGCGGCAAAGGGATTGACTTGGTTGGTGGCCGCGATCCGCACGGGCGCCCCGGCGTTGAAGAGCGAGAATTCGTCCTGCCGCCAACCGACGAGGCCGACGAGTTTACGGTTCAGGAAGTAACTCTGCCAAATCGCGGAATAGCTCTTGGTCTGGTTCAGCGACCGCGAGGCGTTGGAGTAGAGTTTGTCGAGTCCGCTCTCGGGCCCGATCACCGAGACCGGGGCGTTCGTGACAAAGGTGTCGGTGCGGCTGTCGAAGAGCAGCGCCGTGCCGGTCTTCTGCGGGATGTGCGGCGCGGTGAGGCCCTGGATCCCGGCCCCGGCCGCCGACGTGCGGTTGGCCAGCGAGCCGCCGAGGTAGTGGATCGCGGCGTAGTCGGGGTAGGTGAGCGCCGCGGGATTGTTGGCGTAGACGTTGAGATCGGTCGTGTAGGAGTAGCCTTGGTAGCTGCGGAAGAAGCTGGAGCTCTCGAGATCGCTGTAGACGCCTGTCAGGGTGTGCTTGCCGAGATGGCGGCGCAGGCCGGATTCCCGGGTGAGGTCGAGCGTCGCGTAGGAGGTCGCGCGGAAGGCCTTGCGGCGGTTCTCGGTGAAATTGTTGCCGATGGAATCCGAGGCGAAATAAGGCCGGCCGAAGTTGGGGTTGATCGCGCCGTTCACGAGCCGGCTCTGCATGTCGACGTGGATGGTCGCGGCGTCGAAGCCGATGATGCTCGTGTTGGCGCGATCCTGCTTCTGCTCGTCGTAGGCGGCCTCAAAACCGAGTGCGTCATTGAAGAACGTCTGGCGGAAGCTGGCGTTGAACGCATTGAACTTCGCCGCCTCGCGCTTGTTCGGGCCGTCGAGGAGCGTGTTGTAGAAGTCGAAGACCGAGGGATCGCGGATTTCCTGGTATTTCCAGAGGCCGGCGTAGGCTTGGCCGGTGGGCGCAAACTGGCGGTTGAGGAAGAACAGCGGGTTGTTGCCCTGCGTCGTGTAGTTGCCGACGCCGAACCATTGCGTGAACGGATTGCCCCCGCGGCTGATCATGAAGGCGGGCGTGCCGGGACCGCCCATCACTGCGGAATTGGGATCGGTGAAGACTCCGCCGAGTTGGCCGAACCAACGGCCCGCCGAGCCGAGGTGGGCGGCGAGGAGCGGGTTGGTGGTCACGGTGGTGGGCTGGCTGGGGTCGATGGCGACCTTGTTGAGCACATCGAACCAGACGGAGAGGCCGTCCTGCGGCGGCGTGGGGCGCGGGCGGTTGGCGGAGATGTCGCCGCTTTCGTAGCTGACGTTGAGTTGCGTGAAACCGTCGCGGAAAAAGCGCGGCTCCCAGCGGAGCGCGAGGAAGAGCCGGCGGTCGTCTTCGAACGCGGGCTTCTGGCGGAATTTCTTGTCGTCGTTGAGACCGATCACGCGGACGCCGAGCCGGTCCTTGATGATCGTCTGGTTCACGTCGAGCACCTCGCGGTGGGAATCGTAGCGACTGTAGGTCTGCTGAAACGTGACGGTGTTTTTGCGCAGATTCGGGACCTTGAGCTGGTTGTTGATGATGCCCGCGGGACTGCCGAGACCGAAAAGAATGGCGTTGGCGCCGCGGGAGATGTCGACGCGCTCGGTGTTGTAGGAATCGAGCCCGATGTCCGTCGGGAAAAAGTCGCGCGTGAGATCGGCGCCGCTGAGGCCGCGGACGCGGGTGGAGACGTTCGGGTTTTGCAGGTTGGCCTCGGCGTTGGAGAAGTTGTTGCCGGTGGCCACGCCCGAGAAGTTGCCGCCGATACCGGAGGCCTCGGTGCCGGTCGTGTAAACCAGAATGTCCTTGGTGTTGGTCGAACCCGTGTCGGCGAGGAACTGGGCGTTGACGACGCTGATCGCGGCGCCGACATCGCGCAGCTCGGTCCGCAGCCGCGTGCCGGCGAGCGTGGACGCCGATTGATAACCTTTGTCGGTGTCGGTCTCGACGACGAACGGCGAGAGCTTCACGACCTCGTCGGCCGCGACTTCCGCAGACGCGATCGTCGTCTCGGGCACGGGCGGTTTTTTGCCCTCCGCGGTCTTGGTCGCCGGTGAAGGGTTGGTTGCGGCGATCTGGGCCGAGAGGACCGTCGTGAGCGCCAGGCCGGCCGAAGCGGCCAACCATCGCGGGAACAGAGCAGAGCGGAGTCGGGGGTGGGTTTGCATGGGATGAGTTGGGTTAAAAAAAAATGCACCGGGCAGCAAATGCGGCTGCGGACGGCGGCCAAAGACAAGTCCCGCCCGCATCGCCGGGGCCGCGGGCGGGAGCGACCGCAGGGCAAGGCGCCTCAGAGCATCGCGCGCAGGTCTTCGAGCGCCTGCTTGGTGCGCTTGATTCCGTCGATCTCCGAGTGCTTGGCGCCCTCGTATTCGATGCCGATGTAACCGGTGTAGCCGGCCGCGACGACGATCTTGATCAGCCGCTCGAAATCGACGGTCATCTCGATTTTCTCGCGGCGGTCCTCGGTGTAGAATCGGCCCGCGCCGGTATCCCAGTCCCAGGACTTGGCGCTGACGGCCTCCTTCACCCACGGCATGAACTCGCGGAGGCCCTGGTAGGGATTATACATCTCCGAAGTGTTCCGGTCGGTGTAGAAATTGCCAAAATCGGGCAGAATCCCGGCGCGCTTGTGGTTGGCCAACCGCATCACCTCGGCCAGCCATTTGCCGTTGGAGGAAAGCCCGCCGTGATTTTCAACGACGACCCAGAGCCCGCGTTTTTCGCCTTCGACGCAGAGCCGGAACAAGCCGTCGGCGGCCAGTTTCGCCTGTTCGCCGGCCTTAAGATTCGGGTCGCTCGCGGCGTTCACGCGGATGCTGTGGCAGCCGAGGGTGGCGGCCGCATCGAGCCATTTGAGGTGGTTGGCGACGGTCTTCAGCCGATCCGCTTCGATCGGAGCGCCGAGGTTGCCCTCGCGGTCGCACATGATGAGCAGGCTCTGCACACCCTCGTCCGCCGCGCGCTTTTTCATTTCCGCGAGGTAGGCGGCGTCGCCGGCCTTGTCGGGAAACATCTGGTTCACGTATTCGATGCCGTCGATACCCAGAGCGCGCGCGGTCTTGGCGAACTCGAGATGGTCGAGGGGCTCGGCGCCGGCGCGCTTGAGGAAGCGCTTGTTGAGCGACCACTGGGCGAGCGAGATCTTGAACGCGGGCGGCTTGGTCGCCGGCGAGGCGGCGGCGGCCGGAGCGCGCAACGCGGCGAGCGCGCCGAGAGCGGCGGTGGTCTTGAGGAAGGAGCGGCGGGTCGGGGGGAGGAGGTTGGGCATAAAAAAGCGAAGCCGGAGATTTTGAAATCTCCGGCCGCGCCGCAAGTCAGAACCGGCCCGATCAGGCCGTTTCGGCCGGCGACCAGCCCTTCCGGTAGGTCGGGTAGATCAAGGCGTCGGCCTCGGGCAACGAGGTTTTCATCGCGACCGGGTCCCAGGTGAATTTCTTGCCGACCAAAATCGCCATCGTTCCAAGGCAGACCATCTCGGTGAACGGCACCGAGTATTCGAAGTTGGAGCCGGCCGCGAGGGGGTTGTTGGCGCGGATCGCCGCCGTCCACTCGGTGTGCGGATTGTTCTCCGGCACGCGCGGGAGCGTCTTGGGCGGGAGCTTGCCGCCTTCGACCAGCTCCTTGTGGAACGACTCGGGGATGAAGCGCGGGCTGTTGCAGTAGTCGTTGCCGTCATAGACGGTGCCCTTGCTGCCGATGATGAGCTGGCCGCCCTTGGCGAGCTGGCGGCTTTCCTCGAGGAGCGCGGGCTTCTCGGGCCGCTCGCCGCCTTCGAACCAGGTGAGTTTCACGGGCGGCAACTTGCCCCGCGCCGGGAACTGATACTCGACAACCGCCGACTTCGGGAAGGCGACTTTGCTCGGCTGGTCGATCTTCTTGAGCTCGACGCTCGTCGGCGCGCCGAGTTGCAGGTTCCAAAACGCCGCGTCCATGATATGGCAGGCCATGTCGCCGAGGGCACCGCAACCATAGTCCTGCCAACCGCGCCAATTCCACGGGTGGATTGCCGAGCTGTAGGTCTGCTCCTGCGCGCGACCAAGGAAGAGATTCTGGTCCATGCCCGCCGGGGCGGGCTCGGCTGCGGGCCACTCCTGCATGCCCTGCGGCCAGACCGGCCGGTTGGTCCAGATCTGCACCTCGCGGACTTCGCCGAGGACGCCGGCGTTGAACCATTCCTGCACGAGGCGGATGCCCTCGCCGGCGTGGCCTTGGTTGCCCATCTGCGTGCAGACGCCGTTGAGCCGGGCCAGACGCAGGAGTTCGCGCGCCTCGCCCACCGTCTGGGTGAGGGGCTTTTGCACGTAGACGTGCTTGCCGAGCATGATCGCCATGTAGGTCGGCAGGAAATGCATGTGGTCCGGCGTCGAGACGCAGACCGCATCGATCTGATCGTCCATCTCGAGCAGCATCTTCCGGAAATCGGTGTAAATCTTCGCCTCGGGGAACGCCTCGCGCACGGCCTTCAGGCTGTTCGCGATGCGCGGGCTCTTGGAATCCCAATCCACATCGCAAAGGGCGACGACGTTTTCGTTCTTGTGCGCGATGATGTCGGAGCGGCCCTTGCCGCCGCAGCCGATCTGGGCGACACGGATTTTCGCGCCGGGTGCGATGGCTTTGGGCTTGCGGGGATTCTTGGCCAGCGTGGCGCAGCCCGGGAAGGCGAGCAGCGAGGCGGCGACAGCGGAGAACGCGATGAAATCGCGACGATTGAGGTGGGATTCGTTGGGCTTGGTCATGGGATAAAGAGCA
>JBDNFZ010000058.1:0-3803 GCA_041689555.1 Opitutaceae bacterium
CTAAGGTGGCAAGCGCGGGGTGGCTTTCTGCGCCTTGCACAAAAAGCAGGTTGCGCATCCGGGCCGGCGTCAGGGAGCGGAGCTGGGGCAAGGTCACGTCGTGTCCGACGAGGTCGAGTATTAGTGCGGCGTGAAACCCCCGTTTGTCGGCCTGATCTTCGCAAAAGCGGACGCTACCCATCGCTTCCGTCTGAAAATATGGCGGCTCCTCAGCGTCGAAGATGGCAATTACGATGTCGCGCTCGCGTTCCCGTTTTGAGAGCCGCGCAGAGGCATGGAGCACGATAGCCACCGCAGCGGCGTTGTCGTCGGCACAAGGATGAGGGATGACGCTGTCGTAGTGCGCACCGATGAGCAGTGGCGGCAGACTACGGTTCAGTCCGGGGATGACTCCAACGTAGTTCGCGAAGCGCTGTCCGTTACGCTCGTAGGGCAGCTCAAGCCCGTCCTGAAGATAGGGGTCGAGATCTAGCGACCCAAGTTGGGCGAGCACATATTCGCCGGCCATGTCGTGGCCAGAGGTCCCGACCATGCGTCCGCCGGGAAGGGCGAGTTTACGGACAAGGACTTCCAGACGGTTTGAGTCGTAATTTTTTGGCATGTGATTCGGTCTTAAGTGGCGCTGGAGGAAATGACGTCCGCCAACTCCATCTGATAGGTAGCAGGAAACTGGGTCTTCAGTCGGAAGATCGAAATATGGAATCCGCCCCGCGACTGTCCCGTCAAAGCGATTTCATGAGCACTTAAAGTGTTAATTTGTGGCTGAATGGGTGATTTTACGGGCGCGCAGCAATGTTAAAATCACTTCCCGCGCGTCCGGAGCAATGACTGTCGGTCGGGGTGCGCACGATTTGAAATGAGTTGGATTTTGGTGCGGGGCTACAGTTGCACTCTGGCCAAATCGCGTTTTCCCGAGTGGAAAGAGCCGGAGTGGGTCTGGCTTTGTGGTTTGTGGTTGTGAGCGGGAAACTAGACTCGGGTGGTCTGCACGAATTCAGCCGGATGAATGGCGACATGCTGCGCGAGCAGGGCTTGGCTAGGGCCACGAAATTTGGCTTTTACCCCAAGCCACAAAGCTGACCCCCCTCCGGTTTTACTTGCGTGCGTTCCGTTCGCTCCACGGGCGCGCGCAGGCGCGCTGGCCTACGGGGCGCTGATGTTCGGATAGAATCAAAGGCTGCGCGCGGGCATCACACGGTTTCGGGGATGACGTAGGGGGGGCGGGGGGTTTCTCGGAGGAGGTGGCGCGCGCGGGCGAGGGCGGCGGGATCGGCGTTGTCGAGGGAGGCGATGCTGTCGCCGTCGGGAGTGACTGCGAGCCAAGGTCCAAGTGTGAGCGGGCGTCGGGCAAGATCGACGCCGTAGACTTCGAGGTGCGACGCCAGGGCCTGCGCGACCGTGGCGGCGGCCGGCTGGTCGGCGAGGGCGGTCGCGATGGCGGCGGGGGTGGCGGGCGCGCCGATGCGCACGGAAATATTTCCGTAGTGGCAGATCGCGGCGGAGGCGTGGCCGATCGCGGGCGGGGCGGCGAGGTCGGCGGCGCGGCGGCTGCGGACGGCGTCGAGAAAGTTGGTCATATGCGCGACCACGCCGCCGTCGCCGGGGAAGTTTTTGACGACTTTGCCCTGGAGATCGCGGGCGGTGCAGCCGATGAGGCCGCCGAGGGTGCCGCCCTCACAGTGGGCGACGACGCCGACGCGCACGCCGTCGATCTGATCCATGTAGTTGACGCCGGGTTTGGAGGGGAGGCCGCGTTGCTCGTAAATGACGGGGGCGACGGCGTAATCGAAAAGGGCGAGCTGGGTGTTGGGCGTCTCGGCGGCATCATCGTGGACGAAGCGGCCGCCAAGGCCGAGGACGCGGCGAGGCGGGCCGTCGGCGCCGACGATGCGGCGGGCGACATCAAGGAGGTGGACACCGTTGTTGCCGAGGTCGCCGTTGCCGGTGGCCCAGGACCAGTGCCAGTCGTAGTGGAGTTGCTCGCGATCAAGAGGGCCGTGGGGCGCGGGGCCGCAGAACGTGTCGTAGTCGAGCCAGTCGGGATACCACGGGGCGCGGCGGACGACGGCGTCGCGCTTGCCGTAGTAAACGGCGTGGACGTGGCGGAGTTTGCCGAGGCCGCCGGCGTGGAGGAAGGCGATACCCTCGGCGAGCCCCGACTCGGAGCGATACTGGGTGCCGACCTGCACGATGCGCGCGTAGCGGGCGGCGGCCTCGACCATCTTGCGGCCCTCCCAGACGGTGTGGCTCATGGGTTTTTCCACGTAAACATCCTTGCCGGCCTGACAGGCCCAGACGGTGAGGAGCGCGTGCCAGTGGTTGGGCGTGACGACGAGGACGGCGTCGACATCGGCGCGGGCGAGGAGGGTGCGCGCATCTGCGGTGGTGAACGGGGCGGGGCCGGCGGCGCCGACGAGGACGTTGAGCTTGGCGAGCTGGCGCGGGTCGACATCGCAGAGGGCGACGATGCGGCAATCGGTGCGCTTGAGGAGCTGTTGGGCGTGGGCGGTGGCCTTGGCGCCGCAGCCGATGATGCCGAGGCGGATGGCGGCGTTGGCCCCGACGGGTGCGGCCCAGGCGGAGGGGCTAAAGGGACGTGAGCCGAGGGCGGCGGCTCCGGTGACGAGGGCGGAGCGGGTAAGAAAGGAGCGACGGGTGACGGGGGGCATGGGGACAAGGGTTGAAGATGAAGGAGAAAAACGGAAAGAGTGAAGTGGTGTTTTATCTCAAGGTCCCGTGGTAGATAGGCCCGGGGAAGAGAAAAACGGAGAGTCGAACCACAAATGGATACAAACAAAAATCTACAGAATTCCCGCCGGTGTTTTCCCGCCGGTATGGGTGACCGAGTGTAACCATCCAAATCGGTCGGGTATTTTTTACACCGCAGAGACGTGAAGGGCCGCAGAAGCCGGTCTCCGAGAATCTCTCTGCGGCGCCTCCCGGCTCTGCGGTGCCAACTCCGAGTGCGTGCGCTCTGTCCAAGTTCAAATCCGGGAAAGAAGATTGCACCGCAGAGGCGGGAAGGGCCGCAGAGGCTGATCTCTTTGCATTTCTCTGCGGTCCCTTCTGGCTCTGCGGTGCCACTCCGGTCGAATGCGCTCTGCCCATCTCCGAATCCGGGAAACAAGATTACACCGCAGAGGCGTGAAGGGTCGCAGAGGCCGATCTCTTTGCACTTCTTTGCGGTCCCTCCCGGCTCTGCGGTGCAAACTCCAAGTGCGTGCGCTCCGCCCAACGCCGAATCCGGGAAACAAGATTACACCGCAGAGGCGTGAAGGGTCGCAGAGGCCGATCTCTTGGCATTTCTCTGAGGTGACTCCCGGCTCTGTTGTGTTCCCCGGCTTCCTATGGCGGCGACGGAGCCGTGAGCTTCGCGTGCAATCGTTGGGTTCGGGTCGACAGCACCGCTGAAGACGCTCGTGTTTACGCAAAACCCGGTCGTGAGCGCGGGTATCCATTCGCGCTGCCCAACTGCCCGATGCTGGCTGAGGTGGAGGGCCGCCTTTCCCCGGGGGAAAAGGCTGAATCTCAATTGCCGCCCGGCACTGTCCTTCATCCCAAGGGCTTGTTCAACCCGGGTCGTGTGGCGGCTGCTGCGCCACCCAACTCTGCGAGTGGGCGGTGAAACGCACCTGCATCTGTAGGCAGCTCGCTTGCGAGCGTCCGGCGACCGGAGCGCTCGCAAGCGAGCTGCCTATTAATCGTTGCAAAAGTTCGTGCATTAATTGAATTTATCAGTAATTTCGCCGTCTATGAACCGACCGAGATCAAAAAATAAGAAATCCAACGGACAGGAGCAGCGC
>JBDNFZ010000059.1:0-2742 GCA_041689555.1 Opitutaceae bacterium
CAGCCCAAGTCCGGCGACTGCGGCGGCATCTACGACCGCTGGGACGCCGCGCGCGGCAAGGGCAAGGAAGGCTACGACGGCGTCGCGCCTCTCGCCAACGCCGCCCGCGCTCCCGGTCTCTGGCAACATCTCCGCGTCGAGTTCCGCGCCCCGCGCTTCGACGCCGCCGGCAAAAAAATCGCCAACGCCCGCTTCCTCCGCGTCGAGCTCAACGGGTTCCTCATCCACGAAAACGTCGAGGCCACCGGCCCGACCCGCAGCGCGCTCTTCGAGAACGCGCCCGAAGCGCCCAGGGGGCCTATCATGATCCAGGGCGACCACGGCTCCGTCGCGATCCGCGCCCTTCAGGCCCGCTTGCTCGACACCCCGCCTGTCACCACGAGCGGCCTCACCTACGAAGTCTACAACGGCCCCCAAAAGGCCGTCGGCGACTACGCCGCCCCCGCCTCGGCCACCGGCCCGTTGCCCCATTTTAATCTCGGCCCCATCGAGAAATCCGGCCGAGCCGCACTCGTTGTCAACGGCACGATCCACGTCGCCCGCGCCGACACCTACACCTTCACCGCCGAGACTCGCAATTCCGCCCGCCTCCTGATCGACGGCCAAACCGCGCTCGCTCCGCTCGAACTCGGCTCCGATTCTCGCACGCTCACCCTTGCCGCAGGCGCGCATCCGTTCCGCCTCGACTACCACCAAGTCCGCGCCGGCCGGCCCTCCATCACCGTCGGCATTCGCGGAACCGGCCTGCCGCCGCAGGCGCTCACCTACGTCGCGCCGTCCAACAAGCCCCCCGTCGCGCCGAAAACAATTCTCATCGACCCCGCCGACCGCCCCCGGCTCCAACGCGGGTTCGTTGCCTTCGATCCTAAAAAACGCCTCTACGCCATCGGCGTCGGCTTCCCCGCAGGCGTGAACTTCGCCTACGACTTCGAAGCCGGTTCGATCCTCCGCGTCTGGCGTGGCGGATTTCTCGATACGGCCGCAATGTGGGACGGACGCGGCGAATCCCAGCTCGCCGAGCCCGCCGGCCCCGCCCTCACCCTCAACGCCAAGTCCACCGTCGCCCTCCTCGAACGCTCCGCCTTCGACTGGCCCGACGCGCCCGACGCGCTTTTTTCTTCCCAAGGCTACACCCTCGCCCCCGATGGCACGCCCACGTTTCTCTCCAAACTCGCCGACCTCAATATCCGCGACACGGTCGTCCCCGGCGCCGATGGCCGCAGCCTCACTCGCACTTTCACACTCACCGGCCGGACCACTTCTTGGGAGACCCACGTCCTCCTCGCCGAGGCCGATGTGATCACGCCGCAACCCGACGGCAACGGCTGGATCGTCGGCGACCGCACCTACTACCTCGACTTCCCAAAGGGCAACGCGCTCAACCCGTCCGTCCGCACCCGCAACGGCCGCCAACAACTCACCGTCCCCATCTCCGGCGGCAAAGTGGACCGCACCCTTTCCTACACGCTCGTCTGGTAAAAAACCCGTCCCATGAAGCGCAATCCCTTTTTCCTCTTCGCCCTCTCCGCTCTCGCGCTGCCCGGCATCACCCGCGCGCAGACCAACAACCCCTCGGCTGCGGAACGTTTCGCCAAGCCCTCCGAAACCCTCGTCAACGCCGAGCAACGCTACTGGGCTCGCTCCCCGCTGCCCGTGCCCGCCGACATCGTCCTCGAGGTCAGCGGCATCGTCGCCGTGCCGCCCCGGCGCCTGCTCGTCACCACCCGCCGCGGCGAGGTCTGGTGGATCGACGGTGCCTACGACGCCGAACCCAAGCCCCGCTACACCCTTTTCGCCCAAGGCCTCCACGAGCCGCTCGGCATCATCGCCGCACCCGCCGGCGGCTACTACGTCGCGCAGCGCCAGGAGGTCACCCGCCTCGCCGACACCGACGGCGACGGCCGCGCCGATGTCTTTGCCACCGTCGCCAAGCTCCCCATCTCGGGCAGCTATCACGAATACAACTTCGGCCCCGTGCTCGCGCCCGACGGCAACCTCCGCGTCGCGCTCAACGTCGCCTTCGGAGGCGCGACGCAGTCCCCCGTGCCGTGGCGCGGCTGGCTCGTCGAGATCACGCCCGACGGCCAGTTGACCCCGATCACCAGCGGCCTCCGCTCTCCCGCCGGCTTCACCGTTAGTTCTCAGGGCGCGTGGTTCGCCACCGACAACCAGGGCGAGTGGGTCGGCTCCGGAAAAATAACCCATCTCCAACCCGGCGAATTCATCGGCCATCCCGCCGGTCTCACGTGGAGCAAGTCCCCCGGCTCGACCGTGAAACTTCGCCCCGAGCAGATTCTCGATTTTGAGAAACCCATGCACGTCGTCGCCAAAGATCTCCCCGGTCTCCGCCCGCCCGCAGTGTGGTTGCCCCACACCATTCTCGGCATTTCCAACGCCGACATGATCGAGGACCGCACCGGCGGAAAATTCGGCCCGTTCGCCGGCCAGTTCTTCGTCGGCGACCAGGGCCAGAGCAAACTCGTGCGCGTCTCCATGGAGCAGGTGCAGGGCGTCTGGCAGGGCGCGGCCTACGCCTTCCGCGAGGGCTTCGAGAGCGGCATCCTCCGCATGACGTTCGGGGAAGCCGGCACGATGTTCGTGGGCGAGACTGCCCGCGGCTGGGGTTCGGTCGGCTCTAAACAACAGGGTATCGAACGCCTCGCTTGGACCGGCCAGACCCCTTTTGAAATCAAAGAAGTCAAGGCCCAGCCCGACGGATTCCTCCTCACATTTACCGCGCCC
>JBDNFZ010000060.1:0-6942 GCA_041689555.1 Opitutaceae bacterium
CCACCCGTGCCCACGACACGGTCCTGCGCCACCTCTGCGCCGAACTCACCGCCACCGAAACCATTTTCCCCGGCACCCCACTCCGCCTCGTTTATGAAATCGCCGGCTCAGGCTGATTCCTCGGGATCAGGAGGTCTGCGGATGCGCCGCGCGCCACGCCTGCGCGCGGGTATGTGCTTCGGTCAGGCCGAGCGTCGTGAGCGCGGCCGCGAACCTCGGGTCGCTGCGAACCGGATTAAGCGCCGGCAGGAAGAGCAGGTAGTGGATGAAGAGATTGCTGAGCGATGGAGGGTCGAGAAGTTGCAGGGCGTCAGCCGGGCGTCCGCTGCCCGCGGTGGCCAGAAATCGACGATACCCGGCGAGCGTCCGTGCCAACGCCTCCGCCTCCTCGACGCCGCCTGCTTGCCGCAGCGCGTGCGCGGCCGCGAACGCCATGTCGTTGCCTTCGGCGGGCGTCAGTTCGGCCTGTCGCGCCAGCTTCAGGGCCTCGTCCTTGCGACCGAGATCGGTCAATGCCCAGGTTTTCCACGCCAGCGTTCGCTGATGATTCGGGCGAAGCAGCAACCCCCGCTCGACGACGGGCAGCGCGTCGGCCGGGCGACCCGCGAACAGGAGCGCCATGCCGTAGTTGTCGAGAATGATGGGGGACAGCGGGTCGAGTTCGACCGCCCGGGCCAGCGCGGCGAGGCCTTCCGCCATGCGCCCGTCGCACAAGAACACGCGACCCAGCCAATGGTGGGCGGAGGCATAGTTGGGGTTGAGCTCGACGGCGCGGCGCAAGCTCCGCAGCGCTCCCGGCGCATCCCACGCCGAGGACAGGGCGTTGCCGATCGTCGCGTGCGCTTCGGCGAGCGACGGATCCTGCACCAGCGCCGCTTCGGCCTCGGCGATGACGCGTTGGATCTGCGGGGACGCGCGATCCGAAAAATTGCCGAGTCGGGTCGCCGGGTCCGGACGGTTGGAGCCCCGGCTCAACCACACGTCAGCCAGACCGGAACGCGCCTGGGCGACCGAGGGATCGAGGCGCATGGCCTGCCGAAACAACGACTCCGCACGGTCCAGCGCCTCGTCCGTGCGCAGGTTCCAAAACTGCCGGCCCTGCAGATAGAGCCGCAGCGCCTCGGGATCCACGCGAGTGTTGCGCGCCGAGACCACGCCCAGCTTGAGCTGTAGATTCTGCGCGATCCGGGCGGCGATCTGGTCCTGCAACGCGAAGCCCGCTTTCCACTCCGCGCGAAAATCGTCCCCCCACACCTGCTTGCCATCCGCCGCGCTGATCAGTCGCGCCGACACCCGCACCTCGTTGCCGGCCTTGCACACCGTGCCCGCGACGAGGTGGCTCACGCCGAGTTGCCGGGCGATCTCGGGCGCGGGCACATTTCGTCCCTTGAAATAAACCGCCGACGTGCGCGCCGTGACTTTCAAGCCGGGCACTTTGCCGAGGACGTTGAGTATTTCCTCGCTGATGCCGTCGGAGAAATACTCGTTGGCCTTTTCGTCGCTCATGTTGGCGAAGGCGAGCACGGCGACGGATTTGTCGGTCGCCTCCGGCCGAGCGACCGGGGCGGCGATCGAAACCGTTGCAGGTGCGGCGGCAATCGGAGCGGCTGCGGGCGATTCTGCGGCGGGACGCCGCAGCCACGAGAACGCCGCCACCGCCAGCGCGAGGACCGCGAGGAGCCCGAGCACCCGGGGCAGGCGCCAGCGCGAGGACCGCGAGGAGCCCGAGCACCCGGGGCAGGCGCTGCACGCTTGTCCGTTGCAGGGCGGGGTCTCCCGACCCCGCCGGTTCGGGGCGCACGGCTGACGACGGCGGGGTCGGGAGACCCCGCCCGACAACGCCCGCTTTCTGCGGCGCCCCGAGCAATCGTTTCACCTGCTCGACAAATTGCGGCGTCGCCAGCGCGCCGGGGAGCCGCGTCCACTGCACTTTCATGAACTCGGGCGGCACCACGGCGCCGGCTTCGCGCGTGTCGTCGATCACGACGGGCGCGATGAAGGGCACGCCCTCGGCGAGCAGGTGCGTTTGCTCCACCGCGAGTTTCCATTCGAGCCGGAAGTAGCCTTTGGCGCGCGCCTCGTTGTGCTGCGAAATGAGCGGGACGAACAGCGCACACGCATCGATCTGCCGGCGGATTTTCTGGTCCCACGCGTCGCCGCCGCGCAGTTCGTTTTCGTCGAACCACACTTCAAGCCCGTTGGCGCGCAACACCTCGGCGATGCGGCGCGCCGACGCGGCATCGTCGCGCGCGTAGCTGATGAAGATGGCAGTGGAAGCAGGAGCGGTCACAGCGGAAACGGGCCTTTGATGAGTGAAGACGCCGCTCGGGACTGACGAGCAGAAAGACGACTACCGCATCTGCCACTACGGCTTCGGTGAGGTCGGCTCATTCCAGTTCTCAAACCGCGCAACATCCGCCGCAGTCAGCGACCGCACGCACATCCGCCCTTCCGCCGCGGCGGACGCCAAAAATCGCTGCAAGGAAAACTCCCCGCGCACCAACGCCTCACGTCCGCTCACCATGAGTTCCTTCGGATAAATCGCCGCCAACGGCTCGAAAAATCCTTCATGCGCCGCCGCACCGGCTTGCCGCCCCACCGCGCCCACGCCGGGACGGCATTCCGCGAGCAAGCTTTCGAACCACTCCGGCCGCATCGCCGGCAAGTCCACCGCGAGCACCGCCAGATGCCCGTGCGCCGCGCGCTCCAGCGCCGCCACGATCCCCGCCAGCGGCCCGGCGTCGGGCACGGCATCCCGCACCACCGCCGCCCCGGTCGGCACCCACGTCTGTTCCGGCCGGGCCGAGATCATAATCTCCGTTGCGCCCGCCTGCGCCAATACGTCGAGCTGGCGTTGCCACAGCACCCGGCCGTCCATGGCACCGGTCGCCAGCAACGCCTTGTCCGTGCCCATCCGCGTCGAGCGACCGCCGGCCAACAGCACCGCGCTGAAAACCGGCGCGCCCGTCTTCACGCCGCTTTTTTTTCCGCTTCCGGCGGCGCGCCCGGCACCCCGCCGGCACCCGCTCCCCGGATCGGTTTCTCCCGCCAGAAAAACTTCGTGAGCAGATATCCCGCCACCCCGGTCAACGGGCCGAGCACGACGGCGCCGAGGTAGAGCGCGCCCAGACTGCCGCGCGTGACGATGCCCATCGGGTCCGCCCATACGCGCTCCCACTCGGCGGCCAAATCGGCGCCCAACACCAGTTTGCCCGCGAGATAACACAGCGGGAGGTGGACGATCGCGGTCGCGGGGGTCGAAAGAAATTGCAGGAAAAAAGTCACCGGCAGATTTCCCCGCAGCCAAAACGCCAGCGCGCAGGCGGCGAGCGACTGCAACGGCAGAAACGGAATCATCGTCACCGGCAGCCCGATCAGAAACGCCACCGCCAGGCTGTCCCTCGTCGGCACCCAGATCTGCCGCTCCAGCAGCCGGTCGCCGAAACGCGAATGCAGGAAGCCTCCCCGCAATTTACGGCGGGACATACCCCAATTGTTCAGGCGGCGCATCGTCCAGCGGAAATTCATGTCGCCGGGCATTCACTCCGTCCGCGCCGGGGAGGCCAGATAAATCATCCCGCGCCGCCTCACTTCCCGTTCGACAATCCCTCCGCCGCCACGCACATCACAGCCCATGTCGGAATCCAACCGCCCCCTCGGTAATCGCATCCTCATCGGCCTGGTCATAGGTATCCTCGCCGGAGTCGCGACGCTGGGGATCGGAAAATTCTCACCCGATTTCCTCTCTTTCATGCGCAAGGTCTCGACCAACGTCTTCGATCCGTTCGGTCAGATTTTCCTGCGGATGCTGTTCTTCGTGGTGATCCCGCTCGTGTTCGCCTCGCTCGCGACGGGCATCGTGCAACTCGGCCGCCTTGACAAACTCGGGCCGCTCGCCGGCCGCACGTTCGCCCTCTTTTTCCTCAACATGGCCATCGGCGTCGGCCTCGGGTTGATCATGATGAACGTGCTCCAGCCCGGCGATCATCTCGACCCCGCGGCGAAGACCCGGCTCCTCGCGGAATTCGGCGGCGCCGCCCAGAAACACATCGCGACCGGTGCCGCTTCGCCGTCGATGAACTTCATGGGCATCGTCGAGATGTTCATGCCGAAGAATCTTTTCGGCGCCGTGGTGGGGCACAGCAACAACGTCATCGGCGACGTTCTCCCGCTCATCCTTTTCGCCATCCTCGTCGGGGCCGTGGGCACGCAGCTGACGTTGGAGAAACGCCGGAAGCTGCAGGATACCCTCGAACTGGTGAGCGAACTTATGACGGGCATCGTCCGCTTTGCCCTGCGGCTCGCGCCTTACGCCGTGCCCGCGATGATCTACAGCGTGATCGTGAAAATCGGCATAGAGATCCTCCTCGCTCTCGGCGTGTTCGCCCTCGGCTGCGTCTTCGTCATGCTGCTCCACCTCTTCGGCACCATGTCCCTCTGGCTGAAATTCATGGCCCAGCGTGACCCGGTTAAATTCTTCAAGGACATCCGCTCCGTGCTCGTGACAGCCTTCTCGACCAGCTCGAGCAACGCCTCGCTCCCCGCCGCGCTCGATTGCGCGAAGAACACTCTGGGCCTGCGGCCCAGCGTCGCCGGCTTTGTCCTCCCGCTCGGCACCACCATGAACATGAGCGGCACCGCTCTCTACGAAGGCTGCGTGGTGCTCTTCGTCGCCCAAGTGTTTGGCGTCGACCTCTCCGTCATGCAGCAGCTGACGCTGCTGCTGCTTTCCGTGCTGAGCGCCGTGGCCGTCGCCGGCATCCCCGGCGGCTCCCTCCCGCTGATCGCCGGCCTGCTCGTCACCTTCGGCATCCCGGCCGAGGGCATCGGCATCGTGCTCGGCGTCGACCGACTGCTCGATATGGTGCGCACCATGACCAACGTCGGCTCCGATATCGTCACCACCGTGGTCGTCGACGCGCAAGAAGGTCGCGCCGAAGCCCGTGCCGCCGCCCGGTCCGTCGCGTAGACGACGGGGCCTGCATGGCGCACGCGCGCGTTGGCACGATTGAACGTTCAGCGATTTTTTTGGGGTTAATCCGGCTCGCGTCTTGCAGTCGCCCGTAGCCTCGTTTCGTTCACTACACGCTTCGCGTCACTCCCATGCCCTCGACCCGCCGTAGCCTTGTGTCCGCCTGCTTTCTGCTGTTTTCGAGCACATCGCTGCTGATCTTTCAAGCGAGCTGCCGCACCGGATCGTCACCGGCCGCGTCGAACGCCGCGTCCGCGCCTGCGTCCCCCGCAACCCCAACCGTCGTCTCCACGCCGGTCTCCGCGAAGATTTCCTTTAACACCCAGATCCAGCCCATCCTCTCCGAGCACTGCTACCATTGCCACGGTCCCGACAAGGAAACGCGTAAGTCCAAACTGCGGCTCGATGAGCTCGCCAGCGCCACCCTCGACCGCGGCGGTTACGCGGCCATCGTCGCCGGCCAGCCCGACCAGAGCGAAATTCTCGCCCGCATCGCCTCGACCGACGCCGAGGAGATGATGCCGCCGCCCGAGGCGCACAAGCGTCTCGCCCCGGCCGAGACCGCCCTGCTCCGCCAGTGGATCGCCGAGGGCGCCGTCTACGAAGGCCACTGGGCCTTCGCCGCCCCCGTCCGTCCCGCCGACCCCGTCGTTTCCCGTCCCGCGTGGGCGCGCAACCCCGTCGATCGCTTCATCCTCGCCCGCCTCGACCGCGAGAAACTCGCCCCGTCCCCCGAGGCCGACCGCGCGACCCTGATCCGCCGCGTGTCCTTCGATCTGACCGGTCTTCCGCCCACGCCCGAAGAAGTCGCCGCCTTCGTCGCCGACCGTGCCCCCGACGCCTACGAAAAGGTCGTCGACCGCCTCCTCGCCTCCCCGCGCTACGGCGAACACCGCGCGCGCTACTGGCTCGACTACGTCCGTTACGGCGACACTCACGGCCTCCATTTCGACAATTTCCGCAGCATCTGGCCCTACCGCGACTACGTCATCCGCGCCTTCAACGCCAACAAGCCCTTCGACCGCTTCGTCCGCGAGCAACTCGCCGGCGATCTCCTCCCCGCCAAGACCGTCGACGAACTCGTGGCCACCGGCTTCGTGCGTTCCAGCGTCACCACCAACGAGGGCGGCACCGTCCCCGAAGAGGTCATCGTCAACCTCACCCGCGACCGCGTCGAGGCCTTCGGCGCCACTTTGCTCGGCCTCACCATCGGGTGCGCTGCCTGCCACGACCACAAATTCGACCCCATCTCCCAAAAGGACCACTTCCAGCTCAGCGCGTTTCTCAACAACACCACCGACCGGGCCTGGGACTTCAACACCGACGCCCCCGCCCCCGTCATCCGGATTCCGTCCGCCGCCAACCTCGCCGCCACCGAAGCCGCCCTCGCCGAGCGCGCCGCCCTCGAGACCCGGCTCGCCGCGCTCCAGCGCGGTGCGCCCGCCGCCGTCACCGCGTGGCTTGCCACCGGCGCCCGCCCCCAACCCGTCTCGGCGGCCGCCCTCGACCTCCGCCTGCGTTTCGACGAGGGCTCCGGCGACCTCGTCAAGAACTCCGCCCCGGGCGCCGCGCCCGCCGCGTTCAAGGCCGACACCAACCCGCTCGTCTGGGGCGAGAACTCCTGGTTCTGGCCCAGCGCGCGCTTCGACATCAACACCCGCCTGCCCCTCGGCACCGTCGGCGATGTCGAGGCCGACGACGCCTTCTCCGCCGGCGGCTGGTTCATGCCCCGCGCCAAGCCCGGCGGCACCGGCACCGGCGACGGCGCGATCCTCTCCCGCTACCTCGCGAGCGAAGGCCGGCCCGGTCGTGGCTGGGAACTCGCCTTCGAGAAGAACCGCTTCGTCGTAAATCTCAACGACGGTCCCAATGTCCGCGCCCTCACCGTCGTCACCCGCGATCTGTTTCCCGCCGGCGAGTGGCATCATGTTTTCTTCAGCTACGACGGATCCCGCCGCGCCCCCGGCCTC
>JBDNFZ010000061.1:0-5941 GCA_041689555.1 Opitutaceae bacterium
CTCCGCCGACGGGGGGCGCACTTGGGGCCCGGCGCAGAAGCTGCCGAACGGAATCTACGGGCCGATCAAAAACAAACCGGTCCAACTCGCCGACGGCACGATCCTCTGCCCGACGAGCGACGAGACCGACGAGAAGCCCAGTAAATGGCGCGTCTACTTCGAGCGCACGTCCGACCTGGGCGCGACGTGGTCCAAGACGGAGTTCTTCAACGACGGCATCGAAATCGGCGCCATTCAGCCGAGCATCCTTTCCCACGGCGGCGACAAGCTGCAGGCCGTCGGCCGCACGCGGCAGGGCAAAGTCTTCACGATTTCCTCGCCCGATCTCGGCCGCACCTGGGGCAAGATGGCGCTCACGTCGCTGCCGAATCCCAGCTCGGGCACCGATGCCGTCACCCTCGCCGACGGGCGGCAGCTTTTGGTCTACAACCATACGCCGAAGGGTCGCACACCGCTCAATGTCGCGATCTCGAAAGACGGCGCCGCCTGGCAATCCGTCGTGGAACTTGAAACGGAACCCGGCGAATACAGTTACCCCGCCGTGATCCAGACCTCCGACGGGCTCGTCCACGTCACCTACACGTGGAAGCGCCAAAAAATCCGCCATGTCGTGCTCGATCCTAAAAAACTCTGATTTCCGAAAGTAGGAGCCTGCTTGCAGGCGATTTCGTAACGCCAGTTGGCTACGTTTCATCGCCTGCAAGCAGGCTCCTACATCTCAAAACTTCCACTATGTCCTTACCTTTTCGCCCTTCCGGAATTTTTTCCGCCCAATGGATTCCGACCGACGCCGACGGCGTTGTTCGCCGGGAAAGCCTTGCGGCCCACCTCGCGTTTGAGCGCGGTCACGGCATCAAGGGCGTCCTCGCCCTCGGCAGCACCGGGGAGTTTCCGCACTTCACCGTGCCCGAGCGCAAACACGTGCTCGCGACCGTGGCGGAACTCGCCGGACCGCTCGCGCTCATCGCCAACGTCACCGACATCCGCCCGCGGGCGGCGATCGAGCTGGGCCGGCAAGCGAAGGCGCTCGGCTACTCCGCCATCGCGTTGATGCCGCCGGTATTTTTTCCGGTCTCCCAAGCCGATATGCTCGCCTACTTTCTCCACGTGGCCGACGCCGTGGACCTGCCCGTCATGCTCTACAATTTCCCCGAGCTCACCGGCAAACGCATCGACCTCGCCACCGTCGCGGCCTTTGCCAAGCGCGCGCCGATGTGCGCGATCAAACAGAGCGGCGGCGAATTCGCCTACCACCGGGAATTGATCGCCCTCGGTCGCGAAAAAAAGTTCGTCGTGATGTCGGGCGCCGACACGCGACTGCCCGAGGTCTTCAAGCTCGGCGCGGCCGGATGCATCGGCGGGCTCGTGAACATCGTGCCGGAGCTGATGGTCGCGATCCACGCGGCCGATCCGGGCGCGGGGACGACCGGGGTGAAACTCGCGGCGGCGCGCATGAAGGAAGTCGGCGCGGTGGTGGACCGTCTCACGTTTCCGCTCAACGTCGGGGCGGGCATGGAGGCGAGGGGCTTTGATCCCGGGGTACCCAAGACCGTGGTCTCCGCCGATTCGGCGAAGCTTTACCGCGGGATTGTGCGGGACCTGCGACGGATGTTTAAGTCCTGGGGGTTGACCATAGGCGCGCGCGGTTAGGTTGCCCCTCCTATGACGCCCCAACCCCACTTCTCGACCCTCGATCTGGTCGTCCTCGTCGGCTACTTCGCGCTCACGATGGCGATCGGCTTGGCCTTTTGGTCGAAGAGCCGGACCGTCGACGGGTTCACGGCCGCGGGGCGCAGCCAGCCCGGCTGGTTGCTCGGGCTTTCGATTTTGGGCACCTACGTGAGCAGCATCAGTTTCCTCGGGCTGCCGGGGAAGGCGTATGCGTCCAACTGGAATCCTTTCGTGTTCAGTCTCGCGTTGCCGTTGGCGACGTGGATCGGGGTGCGCTGGTTCCTCCCGTTCTACCGGAATCTCGGCAACGTCTCGGCCTACACGCATCTCGAGCAACGCTTCGGACCGTGGGCGCGGGTCTACGCGAGCGCGTGCTACCTGCTCACGCAACTCGCGCGCGTGGGCACGGTGACCTACCTGATGGCGCTGCCGATGTCGGCGCTGTTGGGCTGGGATATCCGCTGGATCATTCTGATCACGGGCCTCACGACCACGCTCTACACGTTCGTCGGCGGCATCGTCGGCGTGCTGTGGACCGATGCGGTGCAGACGGTGATCTTGATCGGCGGCGCGGCGGCGTGCGCGCTCATCATGGTTTTCTCCCTGCCGGGCGGGCCGGCGCAACTGTTCGAAATCGCGGCGGCCAGCGACAAGTTCAGCCTCGGGAGTTTCGGGGCGAGCCTGGCGGCGCCGACGTTCTGGGTGGTGTTGTTCTACGGGCTGGTGATCAACCTCCAGAACTTCGGGATCGATCAGAACTACGTGCAGCGCTACATCGCCGCGTCCAGCGACCGTGAGGCGCGGAAAAGCCTGTGGCTCGGCGGGCTGCTCTACCTGCCGCTTTCGGCGATCTTCTTCTTCATCGGCACGGCGCTCTTCGCCTACTACACGACCTTCCCCGCCGCGCTGCCCGAAGCGCTGCGCGATCCGGCCAAGGCCGACTCGGTGTTTCCCCATTTCATGGTGACGGTGCTGCCCTCGGGCGTGACCGGGCTGTTGATCGCCTCGGTCTTCGCCGCCGCCATGAGCACGGTCTCGAGCTGCCTCAACTCCTCGGCGACGATCATCCTGAGCGACTACTACAAGCGCTACATCAACCGGACCGCGACCGAGCGGCAGTCGATGCGCGTGCTCTACGGCGCGACGATCGCCTGGGGCGTCGGCGGCACGTTGATCGCGCTGGCGATGACCCGCGTCCCCAGCGCGCTGGATGCCTGGTGGCTGCTCGCGGGGATTTTCGGCGGCGGGGTGCTCGGGCTGTTCTTGCTCGGGTTTCTCGCGCGCCGGGCGCACAACCGCGCGGCGCTGGTCGGGGTGGTCTGCGGGGCGCTGGTGATTTTATGGACCACGCTCTCGAACGCCTGGTCGGGAATGCCGGCGATGTTGCGGAGCCCGTTCCATGGGTTCCTCACGCTCGGCCTGGCCACGGCGACGGTCTTGTTGGTGGGGCTGCTGGCCACGGTGCTGCTCGCGCCGAAGCCCCGGGTTGAAGCCGGGAGTTGAAAAGAAGGGCGGCGCTCGCGCTGACGGGGGACCGCGTTCGATGGAAAAATAGCTTGCCCTTCCAAACGGGCTCTTCTGGTTTCGCCCCATGCTCGTCGAAACCCGGCGCGCCGGCCTTCCCCTTTCTCGGGCGGTCAACCCCCAGCCCCAACCCATACCCAGATGTTCGCTTTGATCCCTCCGGCACTGACGCCGTCCCGTTGCCTCCTCCTGGTCCTTGGCACGATTTTCTCCACCCTCGGCCTACACGCGCAGCCGGCGGCGACCGGCACGGTCCAAGGGCGAGTTTACAACCCCTCCTCCCAAGAATATGTGCGCAACGCCGAGGTGCGGCTAGAGGGCACCAACCAAGTCAATTTCACCGAGAGCGACGGCTCGTTCCGTTTCAATAACGTCGCTCCCGGCCCGGCCGCCATTTCCGTCATGTTCGCGGGCTACACGACCTACCAGGATTCGTTCACCGTGAACGCCGGCCAGACGGCCGTGCGTGAAGTCAACCTCGTCAGCTCCGCCGTCGTCGCGCCCAAAATCTTGAAAGACGGCGTCGTGCAACTCCAGGCTTTCAGCGTGTCGAGCGAACGCGAAGGCAACGCCAAGGCCATCATGGCCCAGCGGCGCAACATGGATATCACCACCTCCGTCTCCGCCGATATCTTCGGCGACGTAACCGACGGCAACGTGGGCGAATTCCTGAAATATCTGCCCGGCGTGGATCTCGACTACGTCGAGTCCGAGGCCCGCGGCCCGCGCCTCGGCGGCATGGACAGCCAGTATGTGGGCGTCTCGTTCGACGGCATCCGCACGGCCAGCGCCGACGCGAACCGCGGCGGCGGCGAAAGTTCGCGGGCGACGAGCTTCGAGGGTTTTTCCATCACCTCCATCGAGTCGATCGAGATCAGCCGCACCACCTCGGCGGAATCCGACGCCGACTCGCCGGCCGGCACCATCAATATGAAGACCCGTCGCGCTTTTGAGCGGAAGGAACGACGCGTGGGGCTGAGCACCAGCGTCAATTTCAACGACGAGGAGTTCACCCTCAAAAAGACCTTCGGACCGGGGGACCGGAAAGATTACAAGTGGGCGCCGAACTACTCCTTCGAATACTCGGAGGCCTTCCTCAACCGACGTCTGGGTATCCTCCTCAGTGCCAGCCGCGCCAATTCCTACACCGAGCAGTATTCGTTTGCCATGGATTACAACCGCAACGCCAACCCGACGCTGGGCGACACCCGGCCGCATGTGATCCGCCAGATCGATTTCAAGGACGGCCCGAAATACGTCCTGAAAGACGCCCTGCTGCTCACGGCCGACTTCAAGGCCACCGCGCGCCTCGTCCTCTCCCTCAACGCCATCTACACCTACACCGAGGGCGAATTTTGGAACCGCAACTTCACCTTCATCGCCGCCAACAACAACGCCAACGCCGACAACGGCCGCTCCACCGTTACCGGTGACGGCGTGCTCAGCGTCGGGACCAACCGCACCGCCACCAACACGGTGCCCACCCTGAACAACGGCGGAGGCTCCTCCTCCAAACTCACCTACACGCGCACGTTTGCGCCGAAATTCGAATACAAGATCAACGCCTTCGTCTTCGACGGCGCCTTCACGTTCTCCAAATCCGTCAACAACTACGAAGCCCTCGAACGCGGCTTCAGCGAATCCGAGGGCGGCGGCGTGGCCGGCAACTGGGTCGCGAAACGCCCGCACGCGGAATCGTGGGAATGGGACATCCGCCAAACGTCCGGCGCGGACTGGTTCGACCTCAAAAGCTTCACCAACACCGATACGCGCAACGGCGGCACCCGCGTGGTCAACTCGGGCCGCACTTGGGTAACGGAGATCTGGAACGGGCAACTAAACGGCCGCTGGGTCCTTCCCTTCCGCCGGTTCCCGACCGTCATCAAGACCGGTGGAAAATGGAACGAGGAAAGCCGCAAGAATTTTGACGTCGGCTCCCAGTCCATCTGGTCCTACGTCGGACCCGGGGGCAACACGACGGTCGTCAACCCCGTCACCGGCGCCAACCAAAACGCGACCTTCGGCAACTGGGCGAATCTGGGCTACATCTCGCCGCATCCCTTCGATACGGGCACGACCAACGCGCTCACCGTCTACAACCTTGCCGGCGTCCAAGGCATGCCGCCCCGTGCCGACCGCAACCGCATCGGCGCGCTGTTCAAATCGAGTCCCGGCCAGTTCGTGAACACGGCGAACCCCGACAACTGGTATACGTCCAACGTCGGCACCCGCCGTGATTTCCGCCAGACCGTCACCGCCGCATTCCTGCAGGCCGACGTGCAGATCGCGCGAGGCTTCACCGTGCGCACGGGGGTGCGGGTGGAGAACACGCTGAACCAGTTCACCGAGTTCGATCCCCGTTTCCGCGGTGAGATCCTCGCCGCCGGGTTTCCGGTCAACAACGCCGGCCGTGCCACGACGGTGCCCGGGCTCATGTATCAGTTCCTCAACAAGCCCCGGATCGTGCGCGAATCCGAGTATTACAACGTGTTTCCTTCGCTCGTTTTGAAATACAAAATCCTTCCGAACCTCGAGTTTCAGCTCGGTGCCAACGAGGCGATCTCCCGCCCGCCCGTCGACAGCCTCACCGGCAATTTCAATATCCTGGAAGACATCCAACGGGTCGACGCGCCGAATGCGGATCTGCAGCCGGAGTATTCGAAAAACTACCAGACGCGCCTCTCCTATTATTTCAGCGTGCGCGCGCCGGGCCAACTGTCGGTGGGGCTTTCGCAAAACGAGATCA
>JBDNFZ010000062.1:0-8140 GCA_041689555.1 Opitutaceae bacterium
CTCAACTTCCGCAACGTCATCGGTTCGACCGATCCGATCGCGATCACGGTCCAGCCCGATGGTTCGCCCGCCGCCATGCGCCTGCCGCCGGAAAAGCGCATCTATCTGACGAACACCTTCGAGTTTTGAGCGACGCGCTCCACGATCGATTTCACCGCGAGCCCGGCGGCCGGCGCCGGGCTCGCTCGGGTGGGTGTTCCCGCCCGATTTTTATGTCGCTGGGCTGCCATTTTATGAACCGCCGCACCTTTATCCACACCTCGTTTGCGGGCGCTCTCGTAGCCTCGCTCTCCGCCGAGACCCGGCGAGCCCCGCGCATTCTGCTCTGCTCCGGCTGGCAGGTCGTTAACATCGGCGACATCGCTCACACCCCCGGCGCTCTGGCCGCGATCGAGGAGCATATTCCCGGCGCCGAGGTCACGCTTTGGCTTTTCAACCCCCTCACGCCGGAAGCTCGCGCCTTGATGGTCCGGCGTTTTCCTCGGCTGCAGAACGTCGAGGGCAAGCTCGATGCCCGCCGCGAGGTCACCGCCCCGGAAGTCCTCGCGGCGATGGACCGCGCGGATTTCTTTCTCCACGGCTCCGGCCCCGCGACGCTTGCCTGGGCCCACGCCGAGGCGTTTGCCCGCCGCACCGGCCGGGGTTTCGGCATCTATGGCGTGACCTACGGGCTCTACGGCATTCCGGAGAAGGCGACCCTCTCCCGCGCCCGGTTTGTTTACTTCCGCGATTCCATTTCCCTCGCCCGCGCGAAGGCCGAAGGCGTCGCGGCGCCGATCATGGAATGGTCGCCCGACACCGCGTTTGCGACCGATCTCCGTGACGACGCGCGCGCCGATGTCTTTCTGCGCGCGCATGGCTTGGCCGACGGAAATTTTTTTTGCTGCATCTCGCGCTACCGCTTCACGCCGTTCTGGCTCATTCCCAGCAAGAACGCGAAACTCAATCCCACGCGCCATGCGCGCAACGAGGAGAAGAAGCTCGCCGATCACGCGCCGCTCCTCGCGGCCATCACCGCCGTCGTCCGCGAAACGGAGATGCGCGTGCTCCTTTGCCCGGAAGACGAGACGCAGATGACTATCACGCGCGAGATGCTCTTCGAAAAACTTCCCGACGACGTGCGTCGGCGCGTCGTGTGGCGCGACACGTTCTGGCTACCTGATGAAGCCATCAGCGTCTATCGCCGCTCCGCCGGCCTCTTCGGCCACGAGATGCACAGCCCGATCATGTGTATCGGCCACGGCATTCCCGCGATCGTGTGCCGCTGGGAAGAGCAGAGCACGAAGGGGATCATGTGGCGCGACATCGGCCTCGGTGACTGGCTTTTCGATCTGGACGTCCCCGCCGAAGCCGCCGCTCTGCCCGCCGCCGTCCTTGCCCTCGCCCGCGATTCCGTTTCCGCCCGAGCCAAAGCCGCCACCGCCCGCGACTTTGTCCGCAACCGTCTTCGCGAGACCATGGCCGTCGTCGCCGCTGCCGCGCTCGCCGCCGCCCGCTCATGATCGCCCGTTTTCTTTCACTCGTTGTCTTTGCTTTCGTTGCCAGCCTGCGCGCCGCGCCCGACTTCGCCCACCTCCCGCCGCACCCGCGTCTCTACGCCGACGCCGCCCGTTTCACCGCCGTCAATCGCCAGACCGACTCCGTCTCTCTGCAGATGCGCGCCCTTGTCGCCGCCGAAAGCGAAAAAGCTCTCGTCGCCCCGGACATCGTCTATCCCACCGGCACCATCCGCCTCGGTGCCATGCGCGAGGTCCAGTCGCGCGTCCTCTTCCTCGCCTTCAGCTACCGCACCACCGGCGACCACCCTTTCTTCGACCGCGCCCGTCACGAATTGCTCCGCCTCGCCGCCCTGTCCGACTGGGGCACCGGCCATTTCCTCGGCGTCGGCGAAGCCGCTTACACCTCCGGCATCGGCCTCGACTGGCTCCACGACGAACTCACGCCCGCGGAGCGCGACCAGCTCACCCGCGCTATCGTCGCCAACGCCCTTCAACCCTCGCTCAAGGTCGCCGAGGGTAGGGGAGCGTGGGTGGACGCCGTCTCCAATTGGAACCAAGTCTGCCACAGCGGCCTCACGGTCGCCGCCCTCGCCATTGCCGAACGCGAACCGGAACTCGCTCGCGCCATCGTCACGCGCGCCATCCGCGCTCTCCCGCGCGCCGGCTCCGGTTACGCGCCTGACGGTGTTTATCCCGAGGGCCCGAGTTATTGGATCTACGGCACCAGTTTTCACATCCTCCTCGTCGAGGCCCTCCGTAGCGCGCTCGGCGATACCTACGGCCTCGACCTTCTCCCCGGGTTTTTGGAATCCGCCGAATTTAACAACCAAATGGTCGGTCCCACGGGCGAGGATTTCAATTTCTCCGACTACCACATCGAAAATCTCAACGAGCCCATCATGCTCTGGTTCGCCCGCGAGCTGCGCGACCGCCACGTCGCCCGCGACGAACTCGCCAAGCTCGAGCGCCCGATCGCACCCGGCGCCGCTCCTTCCTTCGCCGTCAGCCGCCACCAAGTCTTTGGCCTCCTCTGGTGGGACCCTGCGCTGCCCGCGTCGCCCCGCACGCCGCCGCTACATTGGACCGCCTCCGGCATGTTGCCCCTCGCCGTCATGCGCTCCGCCTGGGGCGATCCGCGTGCGACATACCTCGCGATCAAGGGCGGCACGCCCACGCACTCCCACGCCCACATGGACATCGGCAGCTTCGTGCTCGAAGCCGATGGCGTCCGCTGGGCCGTCGATCTCGGCACCGAGGACTACAATAAAATGCGCGCCGGAAAAATCACCCTGTGGAACTACGCTCAGGAAAGCACGTGGTGGTCCGTATTCCGCGTCGGCCCCGAGGGCCACAACCTCCTCCGCTTCGACGGCCGCCGCCAGCTCGTCACCGGCAAAGCCGAAATCTCCGCCCTTCCGCCCGATCACGGCACCGTCGGCGACGTCGTCGATCTCACCCCCCTTTACGCCGACCGTGCCGCTCGCGTGACGCGCACCGTGCGCCTGCACCCCGACCGCTCCGTTTCCCTCGCCGACGAGTGGACCAAGCTCACCACCGCGAGCCACGTCACCTTCCAATGGCTCACCCGCGCCGAGGTCGCGCCCACCGCCGATGGCGCCACGCTCCGCCAAAACGGCGAAACCCTCCGCCTCCGCTTCACCTGTGATCAACCCGCCCGCCTCGAAGTTGAGGACGTCTCCGCCCCGCGTCACGATTGGGAATCGCCTAATCCCGGTCTCCGCCGCCTCGTGCTGCACATCACTACGCCCGCCGCGACCACCGCCACCCTCCGCGTCACCGCGTCTCCGGGCTCACTCAACTGAGCGTGCGTCCAATTTCATTTCCCATGAACCGCCGTGATTTTATCTCCACGAGCGCCGCGCTCGCGGGCGGCCTGCTCTGCACCCCCCGTCCACTTCCTGCTGCCGCTCCGTTCTTCACACTGTCCCGCCACCTGTCCGCGCGTATCGCGCTCCCGCCCGATACGCCCTTGCCGCCCGGCAAACGTTCACCCTTCGGCTGGAAAACTGCGCTCCTCGACTCCGCGCCGCTCGCGCTCACGTGGCCCGACCTTCCTGCGGACGCGACGCCTACCCACCTGCGCGTCACCGTCGGCCTCGACATCCGCGACGAGAAACTCATCGAGGCGTTTCTCCCGCAGTCGGGCCGCGTGGTCGGCACGTTCGACATCCGCTATGGTTGTATTTTCCAACCCTTTGAAATCCTCCTCACTGCCGCCGACGTCGCCGACCTCCGGCGCGAGGGCCTAGCGCTGCGCCTCGTCAAAGGCTCGCGTGCGCGCATCTTCGCGTCAGGGCAGGGGATACCCGCCGAATTCCTCCCCCACCTGCTGGTCCCCGGCGCCGCCGATCCGCTCACCGAGTATTTCGCGCGCATGGATTCCCTCGCGTGCGTGCAAAGCTTCAGTTGGCAGGGCGGCTGCGTCTTGGACGGCCTGCTCGATCTCTCCGCGCTCGCGGCTCACGCGCGGTTGCGCGACGCCGCCCGCCGCCAGCTCGCGCGCTACGTCATCGACGGAAAACTCGTCTATGAAAACCACGTCAGTGACGCGAGCGATGGCCGCATCTATGGCATCGAGGGCACGCTGCCCTTCGCGGCGCTCGCGCACCTCGAGCCCGCCTCTCCGCTCCTCGATCTGCCGCTCGCCTTCTGGTCCACCCGTCACGACGCCGAGCACGCGATCCTCGACGGCGGCCACACCTCAAGCGAGGGCTCCTACACCATCGGCTATCCGCTCGCGGTCATCGGCCGCCTTCGCCGCGATGAGGCGTTGCAGCAACTCGCCCTGACCCAGCTCAGCACCCGCCACGCGCGGCTCTTCGACGGTCAAACCTTTTGGCGCACCCGCGACGCCGCCGACGGCAAACTCGGCAACCGCAACTGGGCCCGCGGCATCGCGTGGCAACTTCTCGGTGCCGCGCGCACACTCCGCGAACTCAAGCACCGCACCGATCTCGCCGAGCACGTCGCATCCTTCAAACAACTCGCCGCGTGGACGCTCGGCTCGCAGCGCCCCGACGGTCTCTGGTCCTGCTTCGTCGATGAACCGGCCACGCCCGCCGACACCGCCGGCAGCGCCGGCATCGCCGCCGCCCTCGCCATCGGCGCGCAACAAGGCTGGCTCGATCTGGGTGCTCGCACTGCCGCAACCCGCTGTCGTGACGGACTCGTCAAACACCTCACGACGGACGGCTTCCTCGGCGGCGTCGCTCAGGCCAACAAAGGCGGCGAACAACTCCAGCGCGGCGACTACCGAGTCATTTACCAGATGGGCATGGGCCTCATGGCCCAGCTTATCGCGGCCCTCGAAACGAAATGAAGATGCCGCTTGTCTCCCGCCCCGCGTCCCCGTTCGCCCTCCTTATCCTCGCTCTCGCGGTCGCCGCGCTGCCCGCCGCCGAGCCCACCCGCGTCTACCTCGCCAACGACGACCACACCGATTTCATGTGGACCGCCGATGCCGATACCTACCATCGCGTCTTCGTCGAGATGCTCGACTTCCACCTGAAGCTCGCCGACGAGACCGCCGCCAACCCCTCGCCTTACCGCGCGCGTTTCAATGCCGATGGCAGCCTCTGGCTCGCCGCCTACGAACAGCTGAAATCTCCCGCCGAGTTCGCCCGCCTCATCGCCCGCATCAAGGACGGCACGATCAGCTTTCCCCTCAACACCGTCGTCTCCTGCTTTGGCGGTCAGCCCGTTGAGGCCATCCTTCGCGGGATGTATTACGCCGGCCGCATCGAGCGCGCGCACGACCTGCGCTTCCCCCTCGCGACCGCGATGGAGAACCAGACGCTCCCCCTCGGCCTCGCCTCGCTCTTCGCCGGCTCCGGCGCGCGCTACAGTTGGCGCGGCGTCTGCGGCTGCGCGAGCAAGCTGCCCAACCGCATCCTCGGCGAGCGCGAGCACGAGGTCTACCGTTGGACCGGCCCCGACGGCCAGGGCGTCCTTCTCAAATGGTATTCCCTCGGGCCCCACGGCATCGGCGGCTATGTCGAGACCGGCGAGCCGCTCAAGGCCCTCAACTACGTTGCCACCGATGCAAATTTCCTCCGCCGCCACGTCGACCCCGTCACGAAGCAACCCTACCGCGTCGTCGGCCTCTTCGGCTTCGGCGGCGACGACCTCGCGCGCAAGACCGGCGTCACCCCGCCGCCAGAAGTCCCCGGCGTCCCCGGTCTCCACAAGCTCGTCTCCGGCCCCTACTGCGACCACTTCCACGTCATCGCCCGCGCGCAATCCACCCCTACGCGCCAAGTCATCGTTTCCAACGAACTCGACTACTTCGCCGACTTCGAAAAGACCCACGGTGCCGCGCTCCCTACGAAAACCGTCACCTACGGCAACGAGTGGGACCTCTACTCCGCCTCCATGTCGGAAACCTCCGCCCGTGCCAAACGCGCCGTCGAAAAACTCCGCACCGCCGAACTCCTCGCCACCCTCGTCAGCCTGAAATTCCCGGATTTCATGCGCCGCCACGCCGCCGCCCGCGACCGCGCCTTCACCGACATCGGGCTCTTCTGGGAACACAACTGGACCGCCGATGGCCCCATCTCCCGGCCCCAACGCGCCGCCTGGCAAAACCAACTCGCCGCCAACATCGAGGCCTACGTCGACTCGATCACCGGCGAAGGCCTCGTCCGCCTCGGCGGCATGATCCCGAATCCTGGCAAAGCCAACCGCTTCTTTGTCCTCAACCCGCTCGGCTGGCTGCGCACCGACGCCGCCGACTTTCCCTATCGCGGCCCGGCCGACATCCACGTCCGCGACCTCGCGACCGGCGAGGATGTCCCGCACCAAATCGTCCGCCTCGCCGGGGCTGCCCGCCTCCGCATCCTCGCGCGCGACGTTCCCTCCGCCGGCTACAAAGTCTACGAGATCCTCCCCGGCTCCGGCTCCGGCTCCGCCCCGCGCGACGCCGCCGCGACCGTCACCGGCGACATCATCGAAAACTCCGCCGTCCGCCTCGCCGTCTCGCGCGACGGCGCGATCCGCAGCCTTGTCGACAAACGCCGCGGCGACACCGAGCTTGCCGCCACGCTCGACGGTCTGGCGGTCAACGACCTCGCGCCGCACACCGACGAGGGCGAACCGCTCCACGTCGAAAACGCGGGTCCGGTTTCCGTCACCCTTCGCGCCCGCAGCGAAGCCGGCCTCGACCATACCACCGAGATCACGCTCTACCGCGACTCCGACCGCATCGACCTCCGCAACGAGATCACCGCCAATTTCTCCGACGTCCGGCACTGGGCCTTCACCTTCAACCTCGCCGCCCCGTCCGTCCGCACCGAGGAAGTCGGCGCGATCAACCTCAACAAGCTCGCGTCCGCCGGCGGCGCCTACGCCGACACCCACGCCCGCTACGATTACCTCACGCTGAATCACTTCGCCGATTTCACCGACGGCTCAGGGCAAAAGGGCGTCACGATTTCCAACGCCGACCTCGCCTTCGCCAAGCTGGGCCGCAGCACGTTCGACGCGCTCGACACGACCACCCCGTCGCTCCACGCCCTCGCCGGCGGCCAAGTCGACGGCCGCAACCTCGGAATTCACGACCAGAACGGGGCCACGCGCTTTCTCCAACGTTTCGCCCTGCGCCCGCACGGCGCTTATGACCAGACGGCCGCGATGCGCTTCGCCCTCGAACACCAAAACCCGCTCGTCGCCTCCGCCGTGATCGGCGGCGAAACCGGCGCTTATGACGGGAAAACCTATTCCCTCCTCACCGTCAGCAACCCCGACACCCTGCTCTGGGCGGTGAAGCCCGCCGAGGAGGGGATCGACCGCGGCATCATTGTCCGGCTCTGGAACCTATCGGATTCCCCCGCCCAAGCCCGCCTCGCCCTTTCACCGGGTCTCGCCGCAGTGCAACTCACCACCCATATCGAAACCGATCTCGCGTCTGTGCCTCTGGTCGGCGACGCGGCCGACTTGGATTTTGCGCGCCAACAGCTGCAAACCTATCGCCTGACCATCCGCCCGTGACCGGCCCGGGCCCGTTTCAACCCTCGGGTCAGTCGCGGGTCCTCCGATCGGCAATCTGCCGTCCCGGCCCGCACGCCTGCGGATGCGGTCCTTCTGTGAAACGGTTCTGACCGACATTTCCGGCACCCCTACAGTGCCGCCCTGTGCCACCCCGAGGGGATATTTTCGGAACTTGCGCCGGGCGCGCCGGGACTAAAAACTCTCCCCTCTCGCCAATCAGCCGACCGCGTCCGCCGACGACCTCAAAGCTCGTTTTCGCCCGCAATCGGCTGGGCCGCGTCCCACACTTTTCCGCCGAGTTTTATCCGTCCACCGTCTTTTCTCATGTTGTCTCCATCGCTTCCCCGTTCCGGCCTGCGCGCGCTCCTTCGCTCGTCCGTCCTCCTGCTCGCCTCCGCCGCCACGGCCCTCTTCGGCCAGACGCCCTCCGCCAACGACGGCTTCGACCCCAACGTCAACGGCGCCATCCTCGCCTCGGCCGCCCAACGCGATGGCCGGGTGATCCTCGGCGGCACGTTTACCACCGTCCAGCCCAACGGTTCCGCCGACAAGATCGACCGCCTCTACGTCGCCCGCACGCTCTCCCCCCCACCCGAGCCCGCCGAGCTGGCGGACTGGCAACTGCGGCAGGGGGA
>JBDNFZ010000063.1:0-4091 GCA_041689555.1 Opitutaceae bacterium
TACAGCCCCCGTTTGCTTCGTAATACGTGAATCCTTCGGTCAGTGGTGACATTCGAACTCATCCTTGAGCGCGCCCGTCTTAAAAATGCCCTCGAAGAGGCGCTTGTGGTTCGGGTTAATAAGGCGGCTGAAGGCGGACAGGGCATCGCGAACATTCGAGACGTCGAAGTCGCTTTCGTCCTCGATCCAAGTTGAGAACAGGTGCTTGTGGGCGATGAAGTAACCGATGTTGCTCTTGATGTGGTCAACGGTCTCGGTGTCCGCTTCGGAAAGGGCGCGGAGATTTTCGTCGCTGAAGTCCGCGTCTTTCGCGAAGCGCACTAATTTGTCGGAGAGGTATTTGTAGAAGATGAAGCCGAGGATGTAGTCCTTGTATTCATTGGCCTCGATTTTCGACCGCATTTGGTTGGCCGATTCCCATATTTTGGCGGCGAGTTGTTGTTTGTTCACAGTGGTGACGGGTAAGCGTTTATTCTTTTTGTTTTGGGAACGTGAAACGGTGGTCAATCGCCGGGACAAACCGGGTCCTATTCTTAGGAGTTATTGGTGGCTGCGGATTTTCTTACTTATTCTGAGGAACCCATGGATATTCAAGATAGAGTCGGGTGGAATGGACCCCGCAAGGTCAACTTGATCGCTATTTGAGGGTAGTGGAGAGAATCCCACTTTTGATGTGGAACTCCACAAAAAGGCCTCGGTGCGGGAAGCGACCGAGGCTTAGATGGAACGGGGGCGAGTGCGAGCGGAGCGTATTCGTCAGGTTTTAAAGGAGTCGTTGGGTTTGCCGTCGTCGGCGAGGTCGCCGAGTCGGTTCACGGCGTCTTTGAGGAAGGACGAGACGGCGAAGACCATAAGGCCGACGGGCGTGCCGGAGAAGGGGCCCGGCGACGGTCAGGACAAGACCGGCGGTTTTGCCGAGGAAGCTAAAGGATGCGGATGGTTTTGGTGGTCATGCGCCGGGTTGCGAAGTCAACCGCGGCGGGTGATGGGCGATGGGCGAAAGGCGATACTAGGAGCGAGGGGGAAGCAGCGGAGGGGCGGGTTCAGGGGGCGATCACGTCGATACCCCGTAGGCCGAAGAGCGGAGCGGCGGCGAGGAGGTGACGGTCATTGGAGTAGATCTCGACAAAACCCGCCTCGGCGGCGCTGGCGAGGTGCAGGGCATCGGCAGCGCGCAGATAGACCGTGGCGGGAGCGCGACGGAAGGCGACCGTCACCCGGTCGAGGTGGGCCTCGGTGATGGGGAGCCAGTCGAGAGCTCCCGCCGCGCGGTCGGCGGCGACTTGGGCGACTAACGCATCCACATGGGCCGGGGTGGCGGTGCCTTCGCGAACTTTGCGATGGGCGGCGGCGATCAGTTCCGCGCGACCGTGGAGGGAGCAGACGAGCACATCTGCGGCTGCCGCACGGGCGCGCACGGCAGCGGAACCCGGTTCGGGGCGGTAGAGTTTTATCAGGTAGGCGGTGTCGAAGTAGACGGCGATCATCGCTCGTCGCGCTCATCGGAGACGGCGGCGGTGGAGTCGCGCCCATCGGCGAATGCGCCGGCGGCGAGAGCGGAAGCGTAGGCGGGCTGGAGCGGGCGAGTGGCCCAGTAGGAAGGGCCGGAGCGCGGCGCGGACGGAGGAGCGGCATCTTCGGCGGCCAAGGCTTTTTCGAGGAGGTGCATGGTCTCTTGGGTGACCGAGCGGCGGTGCGCGGCGGCGATGCGTTTCAAGCGCTTGTGAAGCGCGACGGGCACGGATTTAATGACAAGCGTGGGCATGGCGCATAAAGGGAAGCGAAATGCTTCCTATGGCAATCTTTCCGGTGAAACGACACGCCCGAAGGCGGCTCACGCGGGGTGGCGCCAGACCTCAGCCTGCAAATCACCGAGGAGGGATTCGAGCCAGGCGAGGACGACGGCGGCGGTTTTGCCGAGGCCGGTGGTGATGCTGTTGAGGTGGGAATGGCGCGGAAACGGACCGGACGGAGCCGGTCCCTCCCCGGCACCGGCGGTCCGGCTGGGTTCACCACAAGCCGGGCGGCGTTGATAGGCGTAGGGGACGTTGCCGGTGGCGGTCTTGGAAAAGATGCCGTAAGTGGAGGGCATGGCGGGGTTGGGCTTACAGTCCCAGATCAGAGAAGCGATTTGGACGGAGAGAGGCGGAGAGGGCGGGCGGCGGGTGGGCGAGGAGTCGCTCGGCGACAGCGCCGGTGTTGAGACCGGGGTGGAAGGGGGAGATGCCGGAGAGTGGGCCGTGGGTCGAGTCCTCAAGGGTTTTGGCCCCGAAGATTTCGGCAGGAAAAATCGATGGTTCGGTCATGCGCTGCGGGGGGGCGGGGTCTTGTGTATGATCTTGCCGGCGGGGGTGGGAGATTTGCGGGGTCAGCCGTAAAATTCTTTTGGAAAAATCGCGGTCGGTGGGGTAGTGCGCGGGGCGGCGACGATTTACCGCTCGGAAAGGGCGGGGAGACGGCCGGGCGATGCGCACGCGGGAGCGAGGCAGGCAGGTTTCCTAGGGGCAATCGGCTTTTGTTGAAAATCGCCGGGGCGTTTCCCGGCGGGGAGGAATATTAAAACGGCGAAGCAACCAATCCTCCAAGGAGCTTCGCTGGAAGGTTGGTCGGGTAGGCAAGCGAACTTCACTCCGGTTCAGCCGAATGGGTGCATCTCGCCGGCTGGCGTCATATCCGGCGTAAGGGTTTCTCGGTGCCCCGAGGGACTAGCGTGCTCACTGCTACCGCGGCGTCCCATATCCCCACGGCTTAGCCTATCCCTCGTCGCACGCCGACCCCGCGTAGAGCACCCGGCCCGTGCGTTTGCAGATCACGACGATCTCGGACGACTTCAACATTATGGGGTGTTCGTCATTCTGATACACCACCCACACGTCCTTGCCGGCAGGCAATTTTGGGAGCGCGTAAGTTCTCAGGCCTGCTTCTGCGCCGTCTTTCACGGTCGAGCCTCGAAATATCGCTTCCACCGCGTGCTGTGCTGCCAAGCGACGCGCCCCAGCGCGGGTAATGCGCCGCGCCGGAACTCTGCTGCCTCGCGGCTGCGAGAGTTTTGCCGCCGCGACCTTCTTTTGTTTTTTCCGTGGCCGCTTTTTCACGAAACCAACGTGTGCCCTGCCGATTACACAGTCAAAAACAAGCGGTCCTGCGGGCCATCCTACGTCCGTGCCCAAGTCTGCCATACGGACTGGGTCGCGACTCCCACTCCCTGCAACGTGCAAACGCGCACCGTGTGTCCGGTGCCGCCCCCGTCCGGATTCTCCGCATTCACGAAAAAGACCCCGAAGGCGGCGGGCGCGAGTCCGGCGAACTTGAGGCCGGTCATCCACGCGAGCAGTTCGAGGGCTTCGACTTCGCGCTGGTTGCCCGGCTTGAGCGGGTAGCGCAGCAGGTGAGATTTTACTTGGTCACGAATCTCCGCCCCGTGGGTGATCTCATCCACCTCGGCCTTTTCGAGCGTGCAGCCGACGAGCAGGCGCACCCTCCCACTGTTGCGCACTAGCGCTCCGTATGAATTCTTCGAGGTCTACATTCTTTGATATCAGCTTACACGTCCCGTCTGGCAGGCCCTTCAGCTTGGTGTGGATATTATCTACAAGTGCTTTTTCGCGAAGCTCGCACCGTAATTTCGTCTCCCCGTTCATACTTCTCCCCTCATGCCTCTTTCGCCGCTGCATGAGCTGGCGCTTCATCCCTTTGACCTCCCGCACGACTTTGATTTGGGCTGGTTCGTCTACGCCATACACGCAATGCATGGTCGTTGTGCAAGCAATCCGCCCTCCTAGGTTTCTCCTTCCAACCAGCCAATGCAGGTGCTGTTTCTTAGGTAATTGGAATCGGAATTGACCGGCTTTGCATTATGTTGGGCTTAAGAAAGATAGCATTCGTGAAGTGATCTTGTTCCCGCAGCTAAAACCGAAGTATACACAGAGATTATTGTGAGCACCAATTCGCAGAGGGCGCGCTCAAGGATGAGTTCGAATGTCACCACTGACCGAAGGATTCACGTATTACGAAGCAAACGGGGGCTGTATAGTAACGAGGGAGGCCACGCCAGAGGCGCCTCTCCCTGGAGCTCAGGAACGTCCGGTGGA
>JBDNFZ010000064.1:0-2811 GCA_041689555.1 Opitutaceae bacterium
GCCGGAACTCGCCCACTACGACGACTTCTACAAAACCCGCGGGGGCAACCCCGTGCTGTTTCCTTTCTCCGCCCGCACCTTCGACTGCGGCGACATCCACCACTGGCGCGCCGCCGACGGCATCCGCCGCGCCATGCCCATGCACGGGCTCGCCCGCCAGGCCGGGTTTCGCGTGACCCGGCTCGACGCCACCGGCTTCACCGCCCGCATGGCGATCAATGAAGAGGTGCGCGCGTGCTATCCCTACGCCTTCGATTTCGACGTCACTTACCGCTTCTCCCCGCTCGGTCTCGCCTGCGAATACGCCCTCACCAATCACGGCCAGGAACCCATTCCATGGAGCGCCGGCCACCATTTTTATTTTACCGTGCCGTGGACCGAGGGCGCGACCCGTGCCGACTACGTCATCCGCATTCCCGCCACCCGCCGCCTCAAACAGGATCACGCCAACGGCCGGCTCTCTCCCGGCCCCGTCCTGCGGGCCGAGGAACCGCTTTCCAACCCCGCCCTTGTCGACACGATCCACACCGGCCTGACCGGCCATGAGGTCGTCTTCGGCGAGCGCGGCCGGCCCGGCGACATCGCCGTCCGCATCGGGACCGCCAAGACTCCGCCGCCCGAGGCCGCCTTCGTCACCTGGAGCCTCGACGAAACCGCACCCTACTACTGCGTCGAGCCCTGGATGGGCCCGCCCAACGCCGCCGAGCACAAGACCGGCCTGCATTTCGTGCCGCCCGGCGAAACCAGCCGGTTCACCGTCGGTGTCGCCGTGCGCTGAGCCTCGGACGCAATGCCCGTATGCCCGGCGTTTCGGGCGGTCGAAAAATTTCCCGTTACAAACTCCCGCCGCCCGCGTCACACTGATCCCATGAACGTTGCGCTCTGTTCCCTTGCCTTCATCGAAGGTATCGGCGGCCCCGAAATGGTGATGATCGTGATCATCGTCCTGGTGCTTTTCGGCGGCAAAAAACTGCCCGAGTTCGCCCGCGGTCTCGGCAAGTCCTTGCAGGAATTCAAGCGCGCGGCCAGCGGCGTCGAAGACGAGTTCAAGCGCGCCCTCGCCGAAGACGCCTCCAAAAACTACCGCCCCAATCCGCCTGCCACCGTCCCGGCCCTCACCGAAACGACGCCGTCCCCGGACGCCGACCAGATTGACTACCACGCCGCCCCGCCGGCACCCGCCGCGCCTCAGCCGCCGGCCGCAGAAAAACCCCACGGACGCGCCGACGTCTGATGCGACCGGCCTTGTTCTTGGGCGGTTGCTTCGGCCCGGGAAGCGGACGCATGAAGTTCTCTTCTTTCGTAATCCTCGCGCTGCTGCTGGCGTTGCCCGGTTGGACAAAGGCCTCCGCGCCGCCGCCCCCGCTGCTCCTGATTTCGCTCGACGGTTTCCGCTGGGACTATTGCGCGCTCCATCCTGCGGAGACACCCAACCTCCGCGCCCTCGCCCGGGCCGGCACGACCGCCGAGGGACTGATTCCCGTCTACCCCACCAACACGTTTCCCAACCATTACTCGATCGCGACCGGTCTCCGCCCCGTGCATCACGGGATCATCAACAACGACTTCTTCGACGCCGACCGCGGTGCGTTCTTCGCCTACCGGAATCCCGCGGCCGTCGCGGCCGCCCACTGGTGGGGCGGTGAACCGATCTGGACCACCGCCGGCCGGCAGGGTCGCCCCAGCGCGAGTTATTTTTGGGTCGGCTCGGAGGCCGAGATCCATGGTCTGCGCCCGACCTTTTGGAAACGCTACGACTACTCGATCGCCTTCGGCCAACGGCTCGACGAACTCGTGGGCTGGCTCACCCTGCCCGCCGACCGCCGCCCCGCCGTCGTCACCTTTTATTTGGAGGAAACGAATTCCGCCGGCCACACCTACGGCCCCGACTCCCCCGAACTCGCCGCCGCCGTCCGCCTGCTCGACACGCGGGTCGGCGAGATCCGCGACCGCCTCGCGGCCCTCGGCATCACGCCCGATTTCGTGATCGTCTCCGACCACGGCATGACGCCGACCAGCCCCGGGCGCGTGCTCTTCCTCGACGACTACGTGGACCTCGCGACCGTGCAGATCGACTTCGGCGGTTCCGCCGTCGGGCTCCGTCCCAACGACGGCGACGCCGCCGCCCTCGTGGCCAAGTTTTCCGCGCTGTCCCACGCACGGGCCGCGCTCGTCTCCGACCTGCCCGCGCACTTCCACCTGAAGGATCACCCCCGGGTGCCACCCGTCTGGATCGTGCCCGAGCCCGGCTGGATCGTGACCCAGCGCGCCAGATTCGAGAGCGCGCGGGCGCGCGGAAAATTCAACATCGGCGACCATGGCTACGACCCCGATCACCCCGATATGCGCGGCCTCTTCATCGCCAGCGGACCCTCGTTCAAGGCCGGCGTGGTGGTCCCGCCCGTGGAAAACATCCACATCTACAATCTCCTCTGCGCCGCGCTCCGCCTGAAGCCCGGCCCCAACGACGGCGACGACCGCCTCGTCCGCGCCGCGCTCCGCCCGTAACGATCCGGACCCCGCAGTGATCCCCGTGTAGGAGCAAATTTATTTGCGATCCGCGCGACGCCGCCGCGACGCCACGTCCCCCGATTCCCGCCGCGTCCGCCGCACCGCGGCCGGAATCGCAAATAAATTTGCTCCTACCGCCGCCCCGTCGCCATCGACGCGCGCTAGCCCTGCGCTTGGCCCACATATTTGGGATGGAGCATCGCGCGAGATTTTGACGCGGACGCGTGGTGGAGCCTCATGATTTGCACCTTCGCGTCAAACAAGACGTATCCTTTCCACAAGCACTCGAAGCCGGGAGGC
>JBDNFZ010000065.1:0-4212 GCA_041689555.1 Opitutaceae bacterium
CCTTCACATCTCCAACGCCCGCGTCATCGACCCCGCCGCCAAACGCGACGCCGTCGGCGACGTCTTCATCCGCGACGGCCTCTTCGTCCCCTCCCTCTCCGCCGCCGAGAAAAAGCGCGCCAAGAAAATCGACGCCGCCGGCCTCGTCGCCTGCCCCGGCCTCGTCGATGTCCACGTCCACTTCCGCGAACCCGGCCAGACCCACAAGGAGACCATCGCCACCGGCTCCCGCGCCGCCGCCGCCGGCGGTTTCACCACGGTCGTGTGCATGCCGAACACCTCCCCCGTCGCCGACAACGCCGGCACCATCCAGTTCATCCACGACGCCGTCCGGCGCGACGCCGTCGTCCGCGTCCTGACCACCGGCTGCATCACCGTCGGCATGAAAGGCGAGGCCCTCGCCCCCATCGGCTCCCTTAAACGCGCCGGCGTCGTCGCCATCACCGACGACGGCGACTGCGTCCAGTCCAACGAGCTCATGCGTCGCGCCTGCGAGTATGCGAAGATGTTCGACCTCCCGATCATGGACCACTGTCAGGACCACTCCATGACCGTCGGCGCCGTCATGAACGAGGGCGTCATGTCCACGCGCCTCGGCCTCCGCGGCTGGCCCCACGCCGCCGAGGATCTTTTCGTCGCCCGCAACATCATCCTCTCCGAGCACACCGGCGCGCACATCCACCTCCAGCACATTTCCTCGCGCCACTCCGTCGAGCTCATCCGCCACGCCAAGACCCGCGGCATCAAAATCACCGCCGAGGCCACGCCGCACCACCTTGCCCTCACCGACGAGTCGCTCGCCACCTACGACACCGATTTCAAGATGAACCCGCCCCTCCGCACCGAGGCGGACCGCCGCGCCCTTATCGCCGGCCTGCGCGACGGGACGCTCGACATCGTCGCCACCGATCACGCGCCGCACACCGACTACGAGAAGGACAAGGAATTCGACTTCGCCCCCAACGGCATCCTCGGCCTCGAAACCGCCCTCGCCGTCACCCTCGGCGTCCTCGTGCGCCAGGCGAAATTCAAACTGTCCCGCGTGGTCGATCTTATGACCCGCCGCCCCGCCGCTCTCCTCGGCCTCCCCGCCGGCACCCTCGCCGCCGGTGCCCCCGCCGACGTCTGCCTCTTCAACCCCGACGAAGACTGGACCTACGACGCCAAAGCCGGCTTCAGCAAATCCAGCAACTCCCCGTGGCACGGCGCCACCCTCACCGGCCGCGTCAAGACCACCGTGGTCGGCGGCAAGATCGTCTTCGCCGCCGGAAAAATCCTCTGAGCCTGAGCGCGTCGATCAAAACTTGAGCGCGTCGATCAAAGCCTGAGCACAGTGATCGAAGGTGGAGCGCGTTGAACCAACGCGCTGGATTAAACGGTAAACCCCCTGAAGCGCCTTGAGGTCAAGTCGCTCCACCCTCGCCCGAAATCTTCAACCAGAACGGGTAGGAGCGAGCTTGCTCGCGATGGTTCGCGCCTCGCTCTGCAAAGCAACCCCGCTCCCCCGGCCGACCCGCGATCCCCCCGGCTTTCCGGTTCGGTTCCGTAGTGTAGGCTGCCAGCTTGCTGGCGCTGTTTGAGCGCGAGCGAGCTCGCGGCCTACGGGTCCCGCGAGTTGCATCCCCACTCCCCCGGCCGATCCAAAATCCCGCCGGTCCAAAATTCCCCGGTCCTCCGCACCTCCCGCCTCCCGCCTGCGTCCACGTCCGAAATCCGCCCGACGCCCCGCACGCTTGCACGCCGCCAAAAACTCCGCCGCAATCGCGGCTTCATGTCCGATCTCCCCGCCCAAGTCGCCACCGGCATCGCCCTCGCGCTCATTTTCAGCGGCGCGTGGATCCTCTGGCGCCTCGTCCTCAGCCCGGCCGCCCGCGCCGAAGCCACCCCGGTTCGGCTCGCCGCCTGGCCGCTTTCGATCGGCGATTTTCTGCTCTTCCTGTGGTGCGTGATCATCGGCGGTCTCGCCTTCCAGATCGGCTTCGGCCAACTCCTGAAGGGTTACGGCCTTTCCTCAACCCAGCGTCTGATCTTTGCCGGCGCGGCCTTTCAACTCGGGATGTTGACCGGCATTCTGTTCTTCCGGCTCGTCCTCCAGCGTCGCGCTCCCGCGACCCCGCCCCTTGTGACGCTTCACCCGGCCCTCTCCGGTTTCGCCACCTTTCTCGTCTCGTTGCCCGTCCTTACGGTGGTCAGCCTCGTCTGGCAGTTCCTGCTCGGGCTTTTCGGCATCGAGGCTGAAAAACAGGATCTCATCGACATTTTCGCCACCACCAAGTCTCCCGTCTTGCTGGCCTTCATGATCCTCCTTGCGACCGTCGTCGCACCGATCACCGAGGAACTCCTTTTCCGCTGGGGGATGTTCCGCTACGCGCGCACGCGTCTCCCCCGCTGGCTCGCACTCCTGCTGCCGGCCTGCCTCTTCGGCGCGCTCCACGCCAACCTCGCCAGCTTCGCCCCGCTCGTCGCCCTCGGGATCATCTTCTCCCTCGCCTACGAACGCACCGGCCGCATCGGCACCACCATGGTCGCCCACGGCCTCTTCAATCTGAACACGATCGTCCTCATCCTTTGCGGCGTGACCACTTGAATTGCGCACGTTTGAGAATCTGGAACTCAGGAAATCAGGAATATGATCAGGACAAGCCCCTTTCCATTTCCTGATTTCCTGAGTTCCACATAGATTCCCCGGTTCCTAATCCATCGCCCGTGTCACCCTTCACCACCGTCACCGCCGACTCCGTCGCCGCCCTCGGGGAGGAAAAACTCATCGTCGCCATCCGCCGCTGGCTCGGCACGGCATCGCCCCGCGCTCCGTTCGGCATCGGCGACGATTGCGCCGTGCTCCCCTCCGCCCGCGGCCGCCAACTCATCACCGTCGACCCCGTCATCTTCGGCCGCCATTTCGACGCCTCGGTCCCGCCGCGCGATGTCGGCGCGAAACTGCTCAAGCGCAACCTCAGCGATCTTGCCGCGATGGGCGGACGGCCCGCCGCCGCCGTCCTCGCCCTCACCCTCGATCCCCGCACCAGCCTTGCCTGGCTCGAGCAATTCTACCGCGGTCTCGCCGCCTGCGCCCGCCGCTACCGGGTGCCCGTCGTCGGCGGCGACATCGCGCAGGCCGACGGCGTGCTCGCCGCCAGCCTCACGCTCCTCGGCGGCGCCGCCGGCGCCCGGATCCTCACGCGCACGGGCGCACGCGTCGGCGACGCGATCTATGTCACCGGCGTCCTCGGCCGCAGCCTGCGATCGGGCCATCATTTTAAATTCACCCCGCGCCTCGCCGAAGGCGCATGGCTCGCTTCCCGGCCCGCGGTCCGCGCGATGATGGACCTGAGCGACGGTCTCGCCAAAGACCTCCGCGCCCTCACCCCCCGCGGCGCCGCCCCGGCCCTCGACGCCGCCGCGCTGCCCTTTCGTCGCGGTGCCGATCTCTCCGCCGCCCTCACGGACGGCGAAGACTACGAACTCGTTTTCGCCCTCTCCGCCGAAGCCGATCCCGCCTCGTTCCTGCGCGCTTGGCACCGGGCCTTTCCCCGCACCCGGCTTTCGCGGATCGGTTCCTTCGTCCGCGGCGAAGCGCCCTCCGGCGCCGTGCCGCTTACGGACTATTCAGGCTATGAGCATCTTCGCTAAACTCTCCGCAGGTATCACCACGGGCTCGGCCGCCGAGTCTCAGGCCATCGCAACGGAACTGGCGGCGGCGTTGCCTGAGACCTGCGCTCTCGCCCTCCACGGTGATCTTGGTGCGGGGAAGACCACGTTCGTCCAGGGTCTCGCGCGCGGCTTTGGCATCACGCAACCGGTGACCAGCCCCACCTTTAACCTCTACACCGTCCATCGGGGCCCGGCCCGCACGCTCGTGCATCTCGACGCCTACCGTCTCGAGACCGCCGCCCAAGTCGACGCCCTGCTCATCGAAGAATTCCTCAACCCGCCTTGGTGTCTTGCCGTCGAATGGCCGGAGCGCGTCGCCGGCTGGCTTCCTCCCGGCACCCTGCATTTCGACCTCGGCATCACCGCCGGGGAACAGCACACGATCCGTCTGCGCTAAAGCTCTGCGACGTCCGTCGCCTTCTCGAGCCGCACCGCCATGTAGTCGACCGCAAACGCCGCCACCTTGACCCCGCCGCAAGTCAGCTCGGCTGTCAGTTCGATCCGGTCTTTGCCGTAGCGGCGCAAGGTCGCCGCAAACGTGGCCGATCTCGCCGGTGA
>JBDNFZ010000066.1:0-1746 GCA_041689555.1 Opitutaceae bacterium
CGATGCAGATAAAGGCTCGGGTCTTCCGCCAATTTTCCGTCTTTGAAGATATCGTTCAGGAGCTCGCGATAGCGTTTGCTGAAGAGAATGGTGTGATGGGCGACGTCGGGGTAAGTCCGGTCGGTGCCGAAATAAAGCACGAAGAGCCCCATGGAATAATGCAGCCGGTCGAGGCATCGATCTGTCCATTTTTTGCGATGAATCGGCGCGATCAAGCGGCGATAAACGTCCGGGGGATCGTTATTGGCCACGACAAGTCGGCAGGATTCCCGCACATCCTCCCCCGCGTGCAAGGCGACGACTCGCCCGGCCTGCACTTCGATTTCCGTCACGGTCCGATCATAGCGGAAACGCACGCCTTGGCGCTCGGCTAATTCAACCAGCGATCTGACCAATTGCCCGGTGCCCCCGCGTGGATACCAAATGGCGCTTTTGATTTCGAGATAGTGGATCAGCGAATAAAGCGACGACGTGTTGAAAGGATTTCCCCCGACCAACAAGGGTTGGATACTGAAAAAGCGTCGCAACGAATCGTCCTTCAGATACCGGCACACGAATTGCCAAACCGTGCGGTCGCCGCGTAACCGCAGTAGCGCCGGAACACACTTGAGCATGGTTCTAAAACGGTGAAACGGCTGTGCTCCCAGACGGGTGAACCCCTCGTCGTAGAGCAGGCGGGAGTGCTCCAGCAATTTTCCGTAACCCTCGGCGTCCACCGGGGAAAATTTGGCGATCTCGCCCCGGACTTCTTCTTCGGTCCCGCCATAGTCGAAGGTCTTTTGATTCCAGTCCACCATGCGATACCATGGTTTGACGGGCAAAAACTCGACATGGTCTTCGCGCTTCTCGCCAAAGAGGGAAAACAGCTCGTCGAAAAGAAAAGGGGCCGTGATGACCGTGGGGCCGGCATCGTAAGTAAACCCGTCTTTTTGAAAGACCGCCGCTCTCCCGCCCGGGCTCCGCCCGCGCTCCCAGACCTCCACCCCGTAGCCCATGGCACGCAAACGCAGCGCCGCCGCTAATCCTCCAAACCCCGAGCCGATGACGATCGCCGTCTCACCGACGGGTGAGTTCACGGAATTTGGCCGAGCATCTCTTTTGCAAGGTCCGATAACAGTTTACCGGATTGGTTGGGAAGCGCCCCGGCCAGTTCGATGGATTCCAACAAGCGGTCTTTGGCCAGTCGGGAGGCTATCGCCAGCGCGCCATCGGCGTGCCCTTGGGCTTCGAGAATGAGCATGGCGTTGTAACACCTCGGGCCAAAGCCATCGCCCCGATCTTTCGCGAGGTCGTCGATGTCGTCGACGATTTGGTAGGCGACCGCGAACGCCTCCGCGCACTTCCGTGCCACCGGAACGCACTCGGGTCTTCCGGCCGCGCCGAAAACAAGTTCCAAGGGGAGGGCGAGGAGCGCACCCGACTTGGCTTTGGCGATCGCCTCGTAGTCTTGCCACATTTCCGCGCTTTTGGTCGACAGGTCGAATTCACGGCATTGCCCATGAATGGCCGCCGAAGCCGCGCGAAAGACCGCGCGAATGAGAACGGGAATCTGTCCGCTGCGACTCAAATCGCCCAGCACGGCGTAGGAAGCGGATAAGAGTAAATCACCGGTGCAGATGGCGATGGTCGATCCATAGGCCGCAGCCACCGTCTTCGATCCGCGCCGATACTCCTCTCGGTCCACCACGTCGTCGTGAACCAAGGACGCGTTATGGATCAGCTCGGCGGCGGCGGCCAGCACCACCG
>JBDNFZ010000067.1:0-3220 GCA_041689555.1 Opitutaceae bacterium
CACGATCAACTCCATCCCGTTCGACCTCTACAATGTCGCGGCCATCGAGATTTCCCGCGGGCCCAACTCCAATCTCTTCGGCCTCGGCGCCGCTTCCGGCACCGTCAACGTCGTGCCCACCCAGGCCAATCCGGACCGCGTGACCGCCAACGCCACCCTGCGGGTCGATGCCCTCGGCGGTCATCGCGAGAGTCTCAACTTCAACCAGCCGATCATCCGCGGCAAACTCGCCCTCCGCGTCGCCGCGGTGCAAGAGAGCAAAGGCTTCACCCGCCAGCCGGCCTCGGAGCGCATCCACCGGGAGTTCGGCACCATCCTCGCCCGCCCGTTTAAGAACACCCAGATCCGTCTGACGGCCGAGGCTTACAACAACGAATACCGACGGCCCAACTCGATCACCCCCCGCGATACGACCACGGAGTGGAAAGCCCTGGGCAGCCCGACCTGGGATCCGACGACCCAAGTCGTGACCTTCGCCAACGGCAACAAGACCGCCGCCATCACCAACGACGCGCTGCTCCCCTTCGGTCTCGTGGGCGGTTACAACGGCATCTACGCCCGCCCCGGTGTGTATATCGACAACAGCAATATCGTTAACTTCTCGGTGCAACGCACCAACAACGCCGTCACGACCGGCAACCCCAGCAACCCGTTCACCGGGGGCAACAGCACCCTGCGTTACCTCCAAAGCGGCACCACCATCCAGCGTAACCGCGACATCCTCGGACCGACCGGTCTGCCCCTGTATCTCATTCCCGGCACCAACGACAAATCCATCTACGATTGGTCTTCGATCAACGCCGTCGCCCCCAATAACGGCATCGACAAGGCCGAGACCTACAGCGCCGAGATCGAACAGGTCGTCCTCAGCACGCGGAGCCATTTGGTCGCCGTCAAAGCCGGCGCCTTCTATCAAAAATTTGAAAGCAACGTCTTCGGCGCCATCGATAACCTGGAGTCGGTCATCTACGTCGACGTAAATGAAAAATCTCTCGATGGCGGCCCCAACCCCTACTTTAAGCGGCCCTATATTCAGGCCACCCAACCCTTCAGCAACCGCCGGCCTCAGTCCATCGACATCCAATCGGCCGACCTCGCCTACCAATTCACCCCCAACAATCTCCCCCGCTGGCTCTCCTGGATCGGGCAACAGCGCTTCGGCTCCCACGCCGAAGTCGATCGCAGCAACAGCACGGGCTTCCAGTCGGCCCAGCGCGTCACCTCCGATCACGTGTGGATCAATCCCGCCAATCGGATCAACACCCAAGGCATCGCCCAGCGTTTCTTCCTCGGCGACAACGTCGGCCAAAACGTCGACCGGGCTCCCACTTTTCTCAGGAATCTCGACGGCACCTATCCGCTCACGTGGTTCAATAATCGCACCGGCACTTGGACCAATGAGCCCGTCACCGTCACCACCCAGCTCAACAACGGCCAAGGCGCCCGCCAGCGCACCGAGACCCGCACGCTCAACGCCACGGCCCAAAGCTTCTTCTTTAACGACCGCCTCGTCACTACCGTCGGCTTCCGCCGCGACCGGCAGCGTTCCCGCACCGGCGCCGGCGCGTTCGTCAACAGCGGCACCGGCCTGGCCGATCTTTCCAACACCAACGTCTTCGGCCTGGCGCAGGGCTTCGTCACTCCCTCCGGCACCGTCATCAACCTTCCGGGCTGGGTCGAGCAAGCCGGCGATACCAAGACTTACGGCGCCGTGCTCAAGGCCACCTCTTGGCTCAACTTCCACTTCAACAAATCCGACAGCTTTGCACCCCAGGTCGTCCGTCAATCTGTCGGTCTCGGCAACGTCCCCAACCCCCGCGGCTTCGCCACCGAGTGGGGCGTGAGCGTTTCGGCCCTGCAGGGCAAATTCAACGTCCGCATCAATCGCTTCCAGACGAAGGAACTCAATTCCCGCGGCAGCGAAGTCGGCACGCTCGGCAACCGCTACCTCGACATGGAAGGCCGCCCCGACGGAGCGAACAACCTCCAACAGCCTTCGTTCCGCTTCTTCACGACCAACATCGCCCGGGAACGGTTGATCGCCCAAGGTATCGCCAATCCCACCGACGCCCAACTCTTCCCCCTCGTGGCCGCGCTCATGGCACCCTACGGGACCGACAAGGACAGGAACGAGCAGTGGCTCACCCGCCTCATCTTTTCCGGACCCAGCCAACCGCAGACCGTCGGCACCACCGACGTTTCCTCCGAGGGCTACGAACTCGAAGCCACTTACAACCCCACCCGCAACTGGCGCATCAAGTTTACCGGTTCGCAGACCCAAGCCCAAGATGACCGCGTCTCGCCGGAGCTCTTCGACTGGTGGCAGGGTCGCCTGCCGACTTGGACGACGGTGCGCAGCGACATCATCCCCGGCGACGGTCGGGGCCCGACTTGGTGGACGAGCATTCCGCCCAACGCCACCCAGACCCCTGAAAGCCGCTGGATCGGCGAGCAGTTCGGCCCCTTCTTGGCCGCCGCCACCAACGAGGGCCGCCCGCGTTCGCAGATCCGTGAGTTTCGCGCCACCGGTCTCACCAACTACGACTTCACTTCGGGTCGCCTGAAGAACTTCAATGTCGGCGGCGCCTTCCGTTGGGAGAGCAAAGCCTCGATCGGCTTCGGCGCCGCACCCGCCGAAACCAGCGGTCCCTACCGGGGCACCGTCCTCTTCCTCGACAACAACAAGCCCTACTGGGACAAAGCACGTTTCTATTTCGACGTTTCCGCCGGCTACAAATTCCAGCTTTGGAACGGCAAGATTCGCACCAAGGTCCAGCTCAATGTCCGCGATATCCTCGAAGACGGCCGGCTTCAGGCCGTGGGCGTCAACCCCGATGGCCAGACCTTCGCCTACCGCATCATCAATCCGCGCCAGTTCATCCTGAGCGCCACCTTCGACCTCTGATCGTCGGCTTCGACCCTTCGCGTTTTTTAGTTGTGCAGGTTGCCACCCTCTGGGCGGCAACCTGCTTTTTTCGCCCCCGGCCTGTCGTCATGCAACGCTTGCAAGAGGAAGCGCCTGAAATTACGCCTGAGGTCTGCACCGTGGCTCACTTACCCCGCGTTTCCCGGCTCCGTTTGAACGTCTGTCTAGCCCCCACCCCTTCCTATTTCTACCATGCAAAGCTACCCCCGTATCCTCGCGGCTCGCTCCCGCCTCGCAGTCGCCGCCACCGCCGCGACCTTGCTGCTATCGCTGCCGCTATCAGCTCAGCTCGCC
>JBDNFZ010000068.1:0-3282 GCA_041689555.1 Opitutaceae bacterium
CCCGCTCACCGACCCCGCCGCCCCCGAAGCCGGCCACCTCAGCCACTCGATCCTCGACTACACCCGCCTCGGCCGCTGACCCCTCCCGCCTCAAGCCCGACACCTCAAGCCTGACGCCTTCCGCCTGACGCCTTCCTTCATCCCCTCGCCTTTGCCCGCCACGCACTCGGCGTCGTCCCGGTCTCCCGCTTAAAAACCACGCTGAGATACTCGACGTGCTCAAAGCCCGTGCGCTCCGCGATCTGGTAAAGCGCCAGCTCCGTCTCCCCCAGCAACTGTTTCACCCTCGCCAGCCGCACTTGCAAAATCTCCTGCCGCGGCGTCCGCCCCAGCTGTTTCTGAAAACGCTGCTCGAGCACCCGCCGTGAGAGCGGCACCGCCTTGAGCACGTCCTCCACATTGATCCCTTCGCAGGCGTGCTCCCGGATCATCCGCACCGCCTGTGCGATCGCCCGGTCGTCCAGCGCCAGCGCATCCGTTGACTGCCGGCTCGCCACCCCGAGGGGGGGAATCAACTCCGCCAGCGGCGTCACTTTCTTTCCCGCCATCAGCCGGTCCAAGCGCGCCGCCGCCACGTAGCCGGCCCGGTGCGCGTTCGAGATCACGCTCGAGAGCGGCGGTGACGCCAGTTCGCACAACAACGTGTCGTTATCCACGCCGATCACCGCCACCTCGTCGGGCACCGCAAAGCCCTCGCTGCGACACGCGTCGAGCACCTGCTGCCCGCGGCTGTCGTAGCACGCCATGACCCCGAGCGGCTTCGGCAACGTCCGAAACAACCGCCCGATCTCCGCCACCTGCGCCGCCGCCGACCCCGCCGCGCCTACTGCCTTGGGCCGATAAAAATGGCAGTCGTGCCCGGCCGCCCGCACCCGGGCCGCAAAATGTTCTTCCCGCCACACCGACCAGTTGAACCGCGCCACGCCGCAAAATGCAAAATGCCGAAAGCCCCGCTCCAGCAAGTGCTCCGCCGCCAGCTTCGCGATCTGCGCGTCGTCCGTCTCCACCCACGGTAACGCCGGCACCAACCGCGCCGCGCTCAGATCCACCGCCGGCAACCCCGTCTTCACGACCGCCGCCGCGATCCTCGGCGTCTCGATCCGCGCGATGATCCCGTCCCCTTTCCAACCCGCCAGCCACGCAGGCGGATCGTCGCCGCGCCCCTGCTCCATCAGGTGAAACGACCACGGCCGGTGCTCGCGGATGTAATGCACCACGCCCTGCACGAGCCCCCGCGCGTAGGCGTTCGAGGTCTCGATCAACAGCGCCACTTGGCGGCGGGCGGGGCTCCGGACAGGCATGCGCCGACAATGGCCGAGCTTCGCAAAAAATCAACCCGCGCCCGGACCGGACGCTGCGCGCGCACGGTAACGCTTGGTGAAAAAACTCATTTTATTTGCGCCAACTCTCATGGTCGCAACCCGCTTGGAATGTTATCCTCTTGTCTACCCCGCCCCGCATCCCCGCCGCCCATGATCACGCATTTCCGCCGCCTCGCCCTGCTCTCTGTTGCCGCTCTCGCCGTTCTGGCCGGCCCCGGCGACGCCCTCGCCGGCAACCTCGCCCTGCGCCAGGACCCCGCCACGCGGGGCATCTCCGTTTTCCGCGAGGGCGGCGCCACGCCCATTCTGACCCAAAACGCCGGCGCCGAATTCCGCCCCTACTTGCACCCCATCGTCTCGCCCGACGGCAAAAGCGTCCTCACCGAGTTCAGTCCGGGCCATCACAAGCACCAGACCGGGCTCTACTGGGGCTTCACCGATGTAAACGGCCGCGACTACTTTCACAACCCCGGCGCGGAATATTGGCGGCGCGTCTCCAGCGAACCGCTCATCGCCACGGGCTCCGAGGTCAAGTGGTCCACGCTTTACCACCTCCTCGACGCCGCCGGTCAGCCGCTCATGGCCGAGACTCAAATTTGGACGATGCGCGACAGCGGCGACCGTTACCTCCTCGACCTCGAGTGGCAGGGCGAGGCGCTCGTCGATCTGACGTTCGCCAAAAAGGACTACGGCGGGCTCTTTCTCCGGATGCCTTGGCGCGCCGGCATGGCAGGGGCCGCGATCAATAGCAGCCGTCAGAGCAACAACCGCGCCGACACCCAGCGCGCCATCTGGGTCGATCTCGGCCTCAAGCTCGAGGGCCGCGCCGACCTCGCCCACATCGCCGTCTTCGACCACCCGCAGAACGCCGGTTATCCCCAGCCTTGGCGCATCGACCGCCAACTCGGCATCGGCCCCAGCCTCGCGATCCTCGGCGACCGCACCCTCGCCAAGGGAAAATCCGAGACCGTCCGCCACCAATTCGTCATCTACTCCGGCACGCTCAACGACGTCGCCCTCACCGAGGCGTGGAAAACCTACACCGGCGAAACCTCCGATTCCGTGCTCTGGGGCCTCGCCAAGGCCGAGAGCAAGCAGGCCGTCTTCCTCACCGGCGAACAGGCCGTCGCCAAGATGACGCCCGCCCCCGGCTTCGAGGTGAAGCTCGCCGCCGCCGAGCCCATGATCACCCAGCCGATGGCCTTCTGCTGGGACGACCGCGGCCGCATGTGGGTCGCCGAAAACCGCGACTACGAAACCCGCCGGACCGGCTTCGCAAACTCCGGCGACAGCCGCATCCTCATTCTCGAGGATACCGACGGCGACGGGAAATTCGACAAACGCACCGTCTTCCTCGAGGGCATCCCGTTTCCCGCCGCGATCGCCGTCGGCTTCGACGGGCTCTGGCTCGGAGCGCCGCCGAATTTGCTCTTCGTCCCCGACCGCAATCACGACGACAAAGCCGACGCCGACATCGAGGTCCGTCTCACCGGCTGGGGGATTCAAGACCGCCACGAAACGCTCAACAGTTTTATGTGGGGCCCCGATGGTTGGCTCTACGGTTGTCAGGGCTACGCCACCACGTCGCGCGTGGGCAGACCCGCCGATGGCGGCCGCGTCCTCCGCAAGGGCGACGCCTTTCCCACCGATCTCAAGGTCAAGGACCCGCAGTTCATCGACGGCGGCGTCTGGCGCTATCACCCCGTGAAAGACCGCTTCGAGGTCGTCGCCCACGGTTTTAGCAATCCCTGGGGTCTCGATTTCGACGACCATGGCCAGATGTTCATCACCGCCTGCGTCATCCCCCATCTCTGGCACGTCATCCCCGGCGGCTTCTACCACCGGCAGGGCGGCAAGCACATCAACCCCTACGTCTACGACGACATCAAGACCGTCGCCGACCACAGCCATCGCTCGGCCCACGGCGGCGCGCGCGTCTACCTCGCCGACGAGTTCCCGG
>JBDNFZ010000069.1:0-6469 GCA_041689555.1 Opitutaceae bacterium
ACCAGCCCCCGTGCCGCCATCGGCTCGGGGTGGTGCGTAAGGAACGCCGCCTCCCACGCCCGCTTCGCCCGCTCGTTGCTCTCGGATTCGATGAGCGCCGCCGGCCGCCGGACTCCGAGGGTCGCCAGCTCGCGCAACGCCATCCGCATCGCGAGAAAGTGATGATGTCCCGCGTGGTGCAGTTCCGGCGTCCAGGTCACGTTGCCGATGACGGCGGCGGAAAAGTGCCGCCAGTCCCAGCCGAGCGATATGGCGGCCTCCGCCGTCGTGACCGGCGAAAGCACGACGCCCACGATGCCGCGTGCGCGCAAAATCTGCTCGAGGCGCTGGTCCGTCATGCCAGCGTCGTCGGTCCAAAATTCCTCCAGCGCGAAACCCATCTGCCCGGCGCGTTCGCGGGCGCCGGAAAACACGTTTTTCAGAAACGCATTTCCCCGTGCCTCGCGGCGGCTCGTATGCACCCACACGAAGGCGATGCGCTCCCGGTGCGCCTGCGCCTGCGCGCCGCGGATGTGCGCCATCAGGCTGGCGACGCGCGGATTGGGCCGGTAGCCGAGACCGCGCGCCACCGCCGCGACTTTCTCCTGTGTGACGGCGGGGATCTTGGGGTGGTGCCGCAGCGCGTAGGAGACGGTCGCCAGTGAGAGCCCCGCGCGCGCTGCCACGTCCTTGAGGGTGACGACGCGCTGCGAATCGGGGGGCATGGTGAACGATTTCACCAACGGAAGATTTGAGCGCAATCGCGAAACCGCCTTCCTGCCCTCATACCCCCATCCGTCGTCCTCCGCCCTGCGCGGTCGGCTGCGGAAACTCCTCACACCCCGATCCTGCACCCATGAAAGTCCGTCCCGTATACCCTCCCATGACCACGCCCGCCCCGCCCGTTGCTCGACGCCGCTTTACTCGCAGCGCTGTTCGCTCTACGCGCCCATTCAGTTGCGCCCGCGAAACCGTTGCCCGGTGAAACCATGACCGTCTCCACCCTCGAGGTAAGAAGCGCCAAGGACTCCGGCTATCACGTGCAAAGCTCCGTCGCCACCACCGGTATCGCGCAGGCGATCATGGACTCGCCACGCTCCATCACCGTTTTCACCAGAGAGTTTACGCGCCGCATCGTATCTCTCGCATTGGCGATCAGCACAATCGGAATTTCAGCCGCGTTCGCCGCATCGCTCCCAACGATCCCTGCTCTCGGGAATCGAGGTGCCGATGCGGCTGCGGGTTCCGACGAAATTCGTCGGGATCATCGTGCGGCAGTTCGCGAGAACAACCGCATTGTCACGCTCGAGAACGGACTCGTGCGCGTGCGCTACGATCTCACCAAGGGCACCTATGCGGCCGATGATTTGAACCGCGGTCGAGAGATCCTTGCCGACGTCGCGACGACTGCCGGCAGATATTCCTCAGCCGGGGCGACCCATACGTTTGTGGTCGAGCCGTTGAGCGACGCGCTCGGTCTGGGCCGCTCCGTCGTGGTCAGCAGCGAAATCGCGGGTGGACCGAAACTGCTCCTGCGCCTTTCACTTTACGACGGCGGCGATTGGATCGCGCTCACGGCGGGTTTGGAAAACACGACGGATCAGACGATCCACTTGAAGGAATTCAGTCCGCTCACGGGCACGGCCTTTGCCGGTTTTGATCACCGGAGGCGTTACAGCACGCTCGACGGTTCCAGCGGCGGCGGGACCACTCGGGTGATGCGCGACGGCAAACGCCGTGTGAGCCTCAACAACCTGCTCGCAACCTTCGGCAATCCCGGCGCGAACCGCTCGCTCGTTATCGGCGGTTTGGGCTATGAGGAATTCGAAAAATCCGCCGCAGTTGAGCGCGGCGATAGCGCGCTTAGCATCCGCCTCTGGGCCAGCGATCCGGTAGGCAAGCGGATCGAGCCCGGGGTCCGTTATCTGGTCACGCAGGATCGTTTCTATGTCGATTTCATGACCGATAATCCGTTCACGGCACTCGAAACCTACGCGCACCGTTTGCGATTGGCTCAGGGTGTCGTGCTGCCGGTGTGCCGGTTTCCGATCGTCGACACGTGGTTTGCACAGGTGCCGCACTTTGGCGGCGGCGAGGATCGCGCGGGCTATCGCGCGCAGAACGACTCCGTCGGCGCAGTCGAGGAGATGGAATGCGTCGTGCGCACTGGTTTCCTAAAATATTCACCCGTGGCAGTCCTGCTCGAACCCGATCTCTATGAATCGCTCACCGACAAAAATACCCAGCAGGGTTGGTGGGACGATGAACACTGGCAGCGCGGGCCGAACAACCGCGCTCGCGGCGTCGGTTCGTGGGTGAGTTCCAATGGCCAATTCGTCGCGCCCTACGAAACTGCGCGAAAGTGGGCCGGTGCGGTGCGGGCGCTAGGCGGAATCCCGATGATTTATGTGCAGACGGGGTTTCGCTCGCAGGACTACGCCGAAAAATTCCCGGACCACATGCTGTTCAACGAGGCGAACCATCCGCATCTCACAGACACCGGCGAGCAGGCGTATCGCGACAAAGAGAAGAAATTTCCCCGCAGGCTTGGCTACGACTACACCGATCCGGGATTCATCCAGCACCTGCGCGAGGTCTGGGAAAATCTACGGCTAGCCGGGATTCAGGGCGTCAAGTTCGACTACCCCGACTATCCGTTCACTGGCTGGCCGACGACTGGCGGCATGGAAGATCCGACGGCGACGACGGCGATGCACTATCGCAACGTCTTCCGACTCGCGCAGCAGGGCCTCGGCCCGGAGTCTTTTGTCCACGAGCGCTCACTGGCGCGCGGCTCGGATGTCACGCTGGGTCTCGTGACGTCGCAGCGCACCGAGGGCGACACCGACAAGATCAATCCTGCGATGGTCTCGCGCGTCGGACTGCGTTGGTATAAGAATCGTGTGGTCCTGAACTACGATATGGACGGCAAGAATCCGTTCCATGCCGTGCCTGCGAATCGCGACGGCCAGCGCGCGATGCTGACGATGGCATATGTCGTGTCGGGCACGCTGATGATTGTGCCGAGCTTTGGCCGCATGACCGCCGAGCAACTTCATGATCTCTCCCGCCTTTATCCTTTCCACGCGAACCGCCAAAGCGCGCGGCCGGTCGATGCTTTTACCCAAGCCCAGCCGCGGATCTACGACTATGCGGTGAACCCGCAGTGGCACCAAGTCACGCTCTACAACACCGACGCGGAGCAGACTACAGACATCTCGGTCGATCTCGCTGGCGACACCGCGTTCGGCGCCCTCGGGCTCGCTCCGGAGAAGCACTACTACGTTTACGATTTCTGGAACGATCGGCTCGCGGGAAAATTTGCCGGCAGCCAGCCGCTCCAACAAACGCTGCGACCCGGCGAAGCCCGGATGCTCGCTATCCGCGAGGCGCTGGATCGGCCGCAAATTCTTTCCTCCGACCGGCATCTGATGCAGGGACTCGTTGATGTGCTCGGCTGCGATTGGGACGCCACCACGCGCGTTCTCCGCGGCGTGGTTAATGTTGTCGGCGGCGAGCCCTACCGGCTGATCTTGGCGACGAATGGCCTGACGCCAGCAGGAAGCGTCACCGTGGACGAAATGATCGAGCGAGACATCGCGAAGTCATCACTCCCCGCGATCAAGAGTATGGGAACGCTGCGCCCTTCGCCCGATACACCGGGAATTATCGAGGTTACGCTGAACCGGCCCACCAACGGTCCTGTCGCATGGGAGCTCGCGTTTTCCTCCCCATGAACGCTGCCAGCGAGACCGCCGGATCTCCGCTTTCCATTTTCGTTCATTCATGTCCTCTCACTTTCTGATCACGGATTTTGTCGTCATCGGCGGCGGTCTCGCCGGCGTCTGCGCCGCGCTTGCTGCCGCGCGTAACGGCGCGCGCGTCGTCCTCGTGCAGGATCGATCCGTCCTCGGCGGCAACGCCTCCAGCGAGGTCAAGATGCACGTCGTCGGCGCCGATTGCCACGGCACCCGCCCCGGCGCCCGCGAGTCGGGCCTCATCGAGGAACTGAAACTCGAGGACGCCGCGCGCAACCCCCACCGCTCCTACTCGCAGTGGGACCTGCTGCTCTACGAAAAGATCATCCTCGAGCCCAACATCACGCTGCTCCTCGACACCGATTGCGTTGGCTGCGAACTGGACACCGCGAACGGCGCGCGCCGCATCGTCGCGGTCAAGGCCGTGCGCCAATCCACCGAAGACACCTTCACGATCACCGCGCCCTTCTTCGCCGACTGCTCCGGCGACAGCCGCCTCGGCGTCGAGGCCGGCGCCGATTTCACCGTCGGCCGCGAGGCGAAGAGCGCCTATGGCGAGCGGCTCGCGCGCGACGTCGGCGACAAGCATACGCTCGGCAGCTCGATCCTGTTCACCGCGCGCCAGCACGCCACGCCGCAACCCTTCATCGCGCCGTCGTGGGTGCGCGCGTTTAAGAAACACGAGTTCAAGCACCGCCCCGTGAAGGGCTACGAATACGGCTATTGGTGGAGCGAGTGGGGCGGGCAGATCGATACGCTCAAGGACAACGCCGCCATCCGCCACGAGTTGCTCCGCATCGCGCTCGGTATCTGGAATTACATCAAAAATTCCGGCGATCACCCCGACGCCTCGCACTGGGCGCTCGACTGGGTCGGCGCGATTCCCGGCAAGCGCGAGACCCGCCGCTTCCTCGGGCCGCACGTGCTCACGCAGCAGGACGTCGAAGGCGGCCGCATTTTTCCCGACGCCGTCGCCTACGGCGGCTGGTGGCTCGACCTCCATCCCCCGAGCGGCGTGGACGCCGTCGATGAGGAGCCGTGCGTGCAACACCACTTCCCGCACCTCTACACGATTCCCCTGCGCTGCCTCCACTCGCGCAACGTCGCCAACCTCTTCTTCGCCGGCCGCAACCTCAGCGCCACGCATGTCGCCTTCGCGAGCACGCGCGTCATGGCCACGTGCGCCGTCGTCGGCCAGGCCGTCGGCACCGCCGCCGCCCTCGCTCGCCCGCACGCCGGCCGCGGCATCACCGAGATTTTCGACGCAGCCGAGATCGCCCGCCTTCAACAAACCCTCCTCCGCGACGACGCCTTCCTCCCCGGCCTCGCCGCCGCCCCGCTCACCGCGAACGTCACCGCATCGAGCGAGCGGCCCGGCTCCGAGGCCACCCGCGTCCTCGACGGCCACACTCGCGAACTCCCCGCCACCCTCGGCCCCTGGGCAGACGGCGGCACGCACCGCTGGGAATCAACCGCGCTCCCCGCTTGGATCGAACTCGCCTGGCCCGAGCCCCAGACGGTCTCCGAGATCCACGTGACCTTCGACTCCGGCTTCCAGCGCGAACTCATCCTCAGCGCGAGCGATTCAATCACCGCTAAAACCGTCCGCGGCGCGCAACCCGAGCTCGTCCGCGATTACGATCTTCTCCTCGACGACCGCGTGGTCGCATCCGTCACCGCCAACCACCTCCGCAAGCGCATCCACCGCCTCCCGCAGCCGGTCACCGCTTCGCGTCTCCGGCTCCTCGTAAAATCAACCCACGGCGTCCACGAAGCCCGGGTTTTTGAGCTCCGCGCCCATTGATCAATTTATGACTGCACCCCGTTTTGTCTCCTGTCCGTCACTCGTCCCCGCCGTCGCACCGGGGATGGGATTTTCCAAGACCGCTTCGATTCACTCCGCTTCCTTCACTCCCCCGTTTACTAACCCCAAAACCGTCATGCATCTCAAACCATCCCGACCTATCTCGTCCTTCGTCGCCCTCGCACTCCTCGCGGTGCTGTCGTTTTCGACCGCACGCGCACAGATCCAGCGCGTCGCCACCCCGCCCGCCCCTGTGCCGGCAGAGAGGGCCATCCTCTTGCCCGAGTTTAGCGTCGTGAGCGATGGCGAGTCCGGTTATGCCGCGACCAATTCCATCAGTGCGACCAAGATCGCGACCGACCTGAAAAAATTGCCCGTATCAATCGACGTGATTACCGAGCAGTTGTTCAAGGACTACGGCCTCACCGAAATTTACGACATCCTCGGTCTCTCATCTGGCGTGTCCAACAGTCAGCGGGCTTCCGGTGCTTCGGAAAGCTACACCGTGCGCGGCTTCACTACGTTTTTCAGCGCGCGCAACGGCAACACCAGCCTCCGCAGTTACGACTCCGCCAACGTCGCCCGCGTCGAAGTCGTCAATGGTCCGGCCTCCGTCCTTTACGGCCAGATCGATCCCGGCGGCGTGGCCAACACCGTCACGAAACAGCCGTCGGCGCGCGCCAGTTCCAACCTTCGGCTGGAGGTCGGCTCCTGGGCCTATTACCGCGCCGAGATCGGCACGACCGGTCCGCTCAACGCCTCGAAGACCCTGACCTATCGCGTGGACGCCTCGTGGCTCGACCGCGACGGCTACCGTGACTACGACACGCAGCAGAAGAAATTCATCGCACCCGTGATCCGCTGGCAGCCGCGGAAAGGCACGGCGGTCACGCTCGATCTGGAATACGCCAACCTGAGTTTCACCGGC
>JBDNFZ010000070.1:0-4589 GCA_041689555.1 Opitutaceae bacterium
CCGTGGAACCGTGGCCGATACTCCGGTCCGCCGTCTCCGAGAGCTTCAGCACCTTCAGTGCGGCGAAGATGCCCGTCACCATCACGAACGTCGCCACCGGCCCCTCCAGCGCCGGGAACAGCTTGTCGTCGAGCGTCGTCTCCGTCTTCGCCGCAAGCTTCTTGAGACGGTCAAAAACAATCCGCGTCACAAACCGCCGCAGCAAAATCGCGCCGAACAGAAACAACGAGAAGATCACGTAGTGCGTCGCGGTGTTGCCGCTGCTGCGGATATCGAAGAGCCCCAGCACGACGTCGACCAGATGCTCGAGCAGATCGGGGGCACCCGTCTCGGCCGTCTTCGCCACGACCGTGGCGGCGGCCGCGGCCGTGGTGTTCCGCGCGGCCTCCGCCGCCGGACTCGCCGGGGATTGTGCCCGCAGCGCGGATACCAGCAGCGTGCAGATGACCAACACCATCCGAGAAAACAGAAAACGTCGACGGATCATAGACCCGCGAAATCAGCGCCCGGCCCCGGCTGTGTCAAAACTTTGCCCGGCTACCCGGCAACTCCCCGCTTGCCCGCCCTGCCCGCTCACCGCCAGAAACTCAGCCCATGTTTGCGTTGCTCGCCGTCGTCGACGCCATGCCGCTGTGGGCCTGGGTCGGGTTTTTTGCGTTTATCACCGCCATGCTGGCGCTCGACCTGGGCGTGTTCCAGCGCGAGATGCACGTGGTCGCGATGAAGGAGGCGCTCGTTTGGTGCGCCGTCTGGGCGACCCTTGCCATCGGCTTCGCCGGGATCATGTGGCACTGGCGCGGCGCCGAGCTCGCCCAGCAGTTTCTCGCCGGCTACCTCATCGAGCTCTGCCTGAGCGTGGACAACGTCTTCGTCTTCATCCTCGTCTTCGCCTACTTCAAGGTCGAGCCGCGCTACCAGCACCGCGTGCTTTTTTGGGGGATCATCGGTGCCGTGGTCATGCGCGCGGTCTTCATCATCGTCGGCGTCAGCGTCATCGAGCGCTTCCATTGGATCCTCTACGTTTTCGGGGCCTTTTTGGTCTATACCGGAGCCAAGATGGCCCTCCCGAGCAAGGAGGCCGAGGTCGACCCCGAGCAGAATTTCGCGGTGAAACTCTTCCGGCGCTTCTTCCCGGTGGCACCGCACAACGACCACGGCCACTTCTTCACCGTCCACGGGGGCCGCCGGATGGCCACGCCGCTCTTCATCGTGCTGATCGTGATCGAGACCACCGATCTCGTCTTCGCCCTCGATTCCCTCCCCGCCGTGCTTGCGATAACCAAGGACAGTTTCGTCGCCCTGACCTCCAACATCTTTGCCATCCTGGGCCTGCGCTCCCTCTATTTCGCCCTCAGCGGCATCATGGGCCTCTTTCGCTACCTCAAGGTCGGTCTCGCCCTGATTCTGGTCTTCATCGGCTGTAAAATGCTCGTCGAACCCTGGCTTCACATCACGACGGGGGCTTCCCTCGGGGTCATCGGCGGCGTGCTCTCCGCCTCGATTCTCATGTCGGTGTTGCTCAAGGCCCCGCTCGCCGCAAAATCTTAACCGGCCCGAGCATGAACGTCGACCAGCTCCTCACCAACTTCCTCAGCCCGCCGATCCTCTTTTTTCTCCTGGGGATGGTGGCCACGTTGGTGCGGAGCGACCTGGAGCTGCCTGCCCCGCTGCCGAAGATTCTCTCGCTCTACCTGCTTCTTGCGATCGGCTTCCGCGGCGGCGTAGAGCTCGCGCACAGCGGCCTCACCGCCCAGGTTGCCGCCACGCTCGGGGTGGCCGTGCTCGCCGCCGTCGCCGTGCCGGTCTACACGTATTTTATCCTGCGGCTACGGCTCGATCCGGCGAACGCCGCCGCCATCGCCGCCACCTACGGCTCCATCAGCGCCGTCACGTTCATCACCGCCACCGCCTTCCTCGACGCGACCCGCGTCGCCTACTCCGGCCACATGGTCGCGGCGATGGCGTTGATGGAATCGCCCGCCATCGTCGTCGGCGTGGTCTTCGCCCGGCTCGCCGCCAAGCGCGCGGCCGCCGCCGCCGCCGGCGAAGTGGAGCCCATCGACTGGGGCCACATCGGCCGCGATGCGTTCCTCAACGGCTCGGTCTTCCTGCTCGTCGGCAGCCTGCTCGTGGGCGCGGCTACCGGCAACCGCGTCGGCTCGGCCGCGCTCGCGCCGTTCACCGACCAGATGTTCACCGGCGTGCTCGCGCTCTTCCTGCTCGATATGGGCATCATCGCCGCGCGCCGGCTCGGCGATCTCCGGCGCGCCGGGATTTTCCTCGGGGCCTTTGCCATTCTCGTCCCGCTGCTCAACGCCGCGCTCGGCCTGCTCGCCGCCCGCCTCCTCGGTCTCGGCCACGGCGACGCCCTGCTCTTCGTCATCCTCTGCGCCAGCGCCAGCTACATCGCCGTGCCCGCCGCCATGCGCCTCGCGGTCCCCGAGGCCAACCCGAGCCTCTACGTCACCATGGCGCTCGCGCTCACGTTTCCCTTCAACATCCTCGTTGGCATCCCGCTCTACGAGGCCGCCGTGCTCGCCTTCATCGGCCCCTGAACCCCATGCAACCCCTCAAGAAAGTCGAAATCATCCTCATCGCACCCGAGCTGCCCAAGCTCCAGCGCCTCGTCGAAAAGCTCGGGCTCAACTACACCGTCTTCCATCACGCCACCGGCAAAGGCGACCGCGGCGTGCGCGCCGACGACGACCTCACCGGCGTCTTCACCAACATCTGTATGCTCACCGCTTGCCGCGAAGACCAGGTGCCCGCGCTCGCCGAGGCCGTGCGCCCGCTCCTCAAGAAGACCGGCGGCCTGTGTCTCGTGAGCGACGTCCTGAGCCTCACGCACTGAGTCGGAAGCCTTGCCGCCGGAAACTGTGGGACCGAGCCCGCTCGCGACGGCTTGCAACGGCGCGCGACGGCTAGCGAAGGCTTGCGAAGGCTTGCGAAGGCTTGCGAAGGCTAGCGAAGGCTAGCGAAGGCTCGCGACGAATCGCGACGAATCGCGACGGCTTGCGCCCGGAGTCGCGGGCCAGTTCGCGCCCACAGGCGATTCAACGATCGCTGCCCGGAGTTCCCTGTGGCCCTCGCTCCGCGTGTGCACGCCCCCGGCGCAGCCCTCACCGCCACCTGCCCAGCCACCACCAGCCCCGACCAAGTGTCACGTATTACGTGACACTTTTCCGGGATGGCCGGCGACCGCGTGGCCCGCACCGCGACTCACGAGCATCCGATAGCCGCCCAGACCGGTCTCGCGTATCCAGGCTTGGGTGCGTGTTTCAGCAGCAAAAAAAGGGTGACCTTCCCCGATACCGACCGCCGATCCGAAGCCAAGCGTATCACCCACTCAACCGTTGCACCCCCCCCCTCTCTCAAGAAACAGCCCGAAATCGAGTGTCACGTAATACGTGACACTTTTTCGGCGAGCGTTTGCGGTTCCGGCGCGCTCCGACGCCGATTCCCGGAGTATTTTCAAATCCGATGGACGCAATTCGCCGTAGCCAACCTCGTTGAGACCGGTGGCGAACCGGCGTCGGCGACCCCGGCTACACTAACGCCCAAGCAAAACGAAACGGCTCTAGTCGAGGAACCGCGCAGCCCACTCGGCCCGCGCCAAAGGCTGCGGCTGCCACTCGCCCCAAATCCTATAGCGCCTTCGCCCAACCAGCCGATAACCCGCGTCGCGCCACGCCCGCGGCACGACACGTGCCCACGCCAACATCCGGCCGAACCCGCCCACCGCCCGCGCCGCCGCCAACGCTCCGTCGGTCCGCACCAGATAGTCGGGGCGCTCGCGCCGCGCCCAGTCGGGCACAAAGACCAGGGAATCAAAATCCTCGGTCGGCAGCCCATGCGTTCGGAGATACGCCTGCGCCGTCGGCCCTTGAAGAGGGGCAAACTTGAGCAGACCCCGACGGTCCCAGCGCAGCAACAGCCGCACGATCCGGTTGCACAGCCCGCAGGTGCCGTCGAAAAACAGAACGGGGCCGGTGGCCGGAGAAGGTGTGTCGGGTGGAGTCATCGGTGGTTCACCTCACACTGCCCGAACGCGCAAAAAAAGAAAGGCCCGGTTGAAACCGAGACTTCCCGCGCAGGCATAATTCAGGTTTGATTTCGAGAGGAGATTAACAACGGATTTTCGCAGGAGCCTGCTTGCAGGCGATTTCACCCGCGCCGACTGACCACATCCGAATCGCCTGCAAGCAGGCTCCTACCTCGCGACCCATCCAAGCTCATCTTGAACGCGAACTGGAATAAGTCGGAGAAATGCATCTGGAGGCTGCGAGTCGAGAGTCGAGAACCGAGAACAAAACCAAACGGTAAGTCCATTTGCGATGTAGCCGCAGTTCTGACGGGCTCCGGGGATTGTGCTTTCAGATCTCAGCTCTCAACTCTGGACGCTCAACCGCCGCTCTCCGTCTAGGCGCTCAATCGATCTTAATCTTGCGCGGCTTAAGTTCCTCCGCCTTCGGCAGCGCGACCCGGAGCAGGCCGTCGCGCAATTCCGCTGTGATCCGGCCGGTGTCGACGTGCCGGTCGTGAGTCAGCACGAGCTCGAACCCGTCGTCGGAGGTCTCGCGATACAGCGA
>JBDNFZ010000071.1:0-10262 GCA_041689555.1 Opitutaceae bacterium
GCTGTGTGCGGATCGGTCGTGCCGGGTTTATGCGGACCGGCCGGGGCAATGCCGCACGTTTGAGTGCGGCGTCTATAAAGCGGTCGGCGCGGGAGCGATCACTTTTGCGGTGGCGCTGCGTCGGGTGAAGCAGGCCCGGCGGCGAGCCGATGACATTCGGGGGCTGCTGCGAAAGCTGGGAGACACCGAGGAAAATCGTCCGCTGAGCGATCGTTTTCTCAGGACGAAGCGACGCTTGGAAGCGGGCGGCGCCGACGCAGCGGCGGGGGCGGCGTTTGCGGAATTGGGCTTGGCCATGCACCGATTCAACCTGCTGGCGCATGAACGATTCTACACCCGGGTTGAGACGGAGAAACGGGATTGAGGGCGGCGTGGCGGTTGCGATGACGCGCGGGCCGCTCGGCGGTGTGCGAGACGGCGACTTTGAAGGCGTGGCACGAGCAAGGGACGTGAGCGGCGGGGCTCAGCGGATTTCGTAGACTTCGACGAGGGCGACGCCGGCGGTGCTGTTCGCGCCGCCGATCTGGAGGGTGTAGGCGCCGGGGCTCAGGCTCACAAGGAGGGCGCTGTCGGCGCCGCCTTCACCGAGGGCGAAGGCGCCGACGCGCGCGGCGGCGGAGCGGATCTCGGCGGCGTTGGCGGCGGTGTTCCAACGGGCGTTGGTTTGAAAAGCCTCGTCGCCCGCGAAGAGGGTGAGCACGGGTTGCGCGAGAACGCCGCCGACGTCGAACTGCGCGAGGCCGGGGCCGACGGCGCGGATGAGCACGGTTTTGGCGGCGCCGGGGCCGACGGTGAGGCCGGAAATCAAGATCTGCGCGCCGAGGCCGACTTGGGCGCGGACGGAGAGGTTGATGAGGCTCGCGGTGCCGGGGCCGGCGGGATCGGCGTCGTAGAGTTCGACCAGCGCGACGCCGGTCGTGCCGTCGGCGGCGGTGACCTGCGCGGTGTAGCTGCCGGGCGCGAGCGTCGCGAGGAGGGCGCTGTCGGCGCTGTTTTCCGCGAAGGCGAACGCGCCGGTGCGTTGGGCGGCGGTGCGAATCTCGGGGGCGTTGGCGGCGGTGTTCCAGCCGGTGTTGGCGGCGAGGATCAGGTTGCCGCGGAAGAGTGTGAGCGTGGGGCGGGTGATCGTGCCGGTGACGCCGAACGGGACGAGGGCGGGGCCGGCGGCGCGGATGAGGAACGTTTTCGGGGCGTCGGCGACGATGAAGCCGGGGATGAGGGTCGCGCTGCCGGCGAGAGCCTGGGCGCGGGTGGCGAGGTTGACGAGGCGGCTGGCGGGCTGGGGCGTCGCGAGGGCGGCGATCCACTGGACGAGGAGCGACTCGGAGGCGAGGTCGCGTTCGTTGGTCCCGAGCGGCGGCATGCGGGCGACGCCGGGAGCGGAAAGGCGGGAGAGCAGTTGCGAGCGCGCGGGGTCGCCGGGAATGAGGACGCGGTGGGCGGCGTTGCCGGCGCCGCCGGCGAGGGAGCCGTTGATGATGCCGGAGAGCGAGAGCGGGGTGGTGAAGCGGGCGTCCCAGAGGCCGCGGCCGGGCGAGCCGGGCTGGTGACACTGGGCGCAGTTTACGTCGAGGTAGGAGCGGGCGCGGGTTTCGATGCTGAATGCAACGTCGTCGGCGGGCACGAGGGCGGGGAGGGCGGCGGGCGGTGCGGGGAGCGCGGGTGTGTCGAGGTAGCCGGCGGCGGCGAGGGCGGCGAGTAGGTTTGCGGGCGCGATCGGAGCGGAGGCGGTGAGCGGGAAGGGGCGGTTAAGCTGGCGGGTGTTGAAGCCGAGGGCGAAGCCGCCGGCGGGGGTGTGGCATTGGAGGCATTCGCCGCGGCCGGGGAAGCGCCAGACCTGGGGGCGGGTGACGCCGTTTTCCGTGATGGTGAACGTGGCGTCGGCCCCGGCTTCGGGGACGAGGGCGGCGTCGGTGTGGGCGTCGTTCCAGCGGTAGGTGAGGCCGTAGACGTTGTCGGTGGTTTTCACGAGAAACCGGGTCTCGAGGCGGCGGGCGGTGGCGGGGTTGCCGCGGGTGGTCTCGAGATCGAAGTGTTTTACCCAGACGGCGCCGGTGGGGAGCGACCAGTTGGCGGTGGGGGAAAAGCCGAAGGTGCCGGTGGCGGTGGGGAGGCCGAACCAGCGGCGTTTTTTGGCGTGGTCGGACCAGAAGGAGACATTGGGTTCGTAGGCGACGAGACCGGGGGCGGGAGCAAGCGTCGCGAGATCGGCGAAGGCGCCGGTGGCGGAGAGAGTGGCGGGGAAGGGCGTGCCGCCGGGGGCGGAGTTGGCGACGAGGCGTTTGAGGGCGCTCTCCTGGAGGTCGGCGACGAGGACGTCGCCGTTGGCGGGGTTGAGGCCGAAGGAGACGATGCCGGCATCGGTGGCGAGGCGTTGCACGCGGGCGGCGGGAACGGGGTTGGTGCCGTCGGGGAGGAGGGCCCAGAGGCCGCCGGATAGATAATCGGCGAAGAGGTAGTGACCGAAGAGGGCGGGGTAACGGTTGCCCCGCACGACGAGACCGCCGGTGACGGACTGGCCGGAGGAGCGCGGGTAATCCCAGACGGGATCGGCGAAGGCGGCGGTGGCGGGCGGATCGGCGCGGGGGCCGGCGACGAAGCCTTCGCGAAACGGCCAGCCGTAGTTGCCGCCGCGGGCGATGACGTTGATCTCCTCGCGCGCGCCTTGGCCGACGTCGGCGCACCAGAGCAGGCCGGTGACGGCGTCGAAAGAAAAGCGCCAGGGGTTGCGCAGGCCGGCGGCCCAGAATTCGGTGCGCACGGCGACGGGATTGACGGCGACGCTGTTGAACGTGGTGGCGCCGATCCAGGGATTGTCGGGCGGGACGGCGTAGGTGCCGGCGTGGACGGCGGGGTGGGGGTTGGGCGCGAGCGAGCCGGGGCGGAGGTCGACGTCGAGACGGAGAATGGCGGCGAAAAAATCTCGGTCGAGGCGCTGGCCGTTGGCGAATTGGTCGTTGGCGCCGCCCTCGTCGCCGAGGGAAAGGTAGAGGTAGCGGTCGGGGCCGAAAGCGAGTTCGCCGCCGTTGTGGTTGGAGGCCTCGTCGCGCTGCGTAATCAACGGCAGTTGGGAAGCGGGGTCGGCGAGATTGGGATCGGCGGCGGATACGCGGTAGCGGGCGAGGCGGTTGTGGAGGCCGGAGCCGGCGGCGGTGGTGGTATTGAGGGTGAACCAGACGTAGAAGAAACCGTTGCGCGCGTAGTCGGGGTGAAAGGCGAGGGCGAGCAGTCCCTGTTCGCCGGAGCTGTTGCCGACGACGGCGGTGAGATCGAGAAAGACGGTGCGGGTGGGCGTGGTCGCGAGGGCGTTGAGGACGAGGATGCGGCCGGTTTTTTCGACGACGAAGAGGCGGTTGGTCTCACCGGGCGGGGTGACGAGGGCGATGGGTTGGCTGAACGCGAGGGAGGGGAAGACGCGCTCGGTGGTGTAATTGGTCGCGGGCGGAGCGGCGGGCAAGCGCAGCGTGGTGGCGGCGACGCGGGCGAGGGGCTGGGCGGAGACGGCGGTCGCGATCACAACGACCCAAGCGGTGACGACGGCGGAGGCGAGGCGCGGAATCATGGGCACGCGAAAGACCGTAAGGAGCGGGAAAGGTTCGGCAAGCGGGCGCGGTCGACGTGCGGCCAAATCATGGGGAATTAACGGATGTGCGCGGGCGTGCAGTGGGAGGGGAGGGGCGCGAAGAGCAGGGCATGGAGGCCTGTATTTAGGCGGGGCGCACCGCGAGCCAGCCGTAGGCGGCGGGATAGATCACGCACTCGGCGACGAGGAGAGTGAAGCCGATACGCAGCAGGGCGACGTGAGTGTGGGGCGGACGCCGAGCCACGGCAGGACGACGGCGCGGCCGCCCCAGAACAGCGCGGTCATGCCGCAGAGGACGCGGGCGAGGATGGAGCCGCCGACGAGCTCGGGGGCAAAGAGAAGCGAGATCAGGCCGAGCGCGGCGATGACGGCTCCGATGGAAAAATTCTGCGCGAGGGCGAAGCGGCGATGGATCGGCGGGAGGCTCGCGAGGTTCTTATCCCAGTCGGGCGGGATGGGCGTGAAGCAGGCGGCGATGAGCGTGACGAAGCGGAAGGCGCCGGCGAGTTGGACGCCGGGAATCCATAAGGAGGCGGGCTTGGGTTTATAACCGCGAATGGACACGAATGGTCGCGAATGGGAAGCCGGCAGATGAGGCAGGAGTCGCAGCCGATGATGAAAACGAATCGCCGCTCAGTCTTTCAAGAGAGGTCTAAAGAAACGCTCGCTAAGCCGAGGGGCTACGTCGGGCGACGTAGGCTTGGTGTAGAGTTTTATCGTGCCGAGGTCGGAAAGACGGATGGGCTTTCCGGCGCTGGCTATCAGGGCCTCGTCGTCGAAACGAACGACATACCTGGTGGACGGAAAAAGGGTCGAACGATGGGTGGTGACGCCGACGATGGTGAAGCGGCTACCAGCGGAGACTTCGTCGAGTTTGACGACAAAGCGACCGCCGATGCCGGGCGGTGCAGTAAGTAAGACGTAGGAAAAGTCCCGCCCACGATCTTCGTCCGATTTTATGCCATGCACCAGCAAGGGTTCTTTGAGCTCGAAGCGCTGACCAATAGTCGCGGCGAAAATCGGAGCGCGGGTGGAGTCCACGGTCTCGAGCATGACGCAGCCAAATTGGGTCAGTGCTGCAAGGGCGAGCGAAAGAATCTTCAGTATGCGGTGCGGGTGTTTTGATTTTGCGATCATCGATGGAGGAAGGGCGTTCATGGGCGGAGAATTTATGGAAGTTCAGGGTAGCACGGGGGGGCTCAAGGCGGTGGGTTAAAAAATGTGATGGAGTCATCGCCGCGCGCGATTTTGGAACGGCTTTGGCGGCGGATGCCGCGATCAGCGCGGTTTTGCGGGCCGCGAGGAGCGTGTCGAGCAACCGGTCCAAGTCCGGGCGTGGCGGGTCGCCGAACAGGGCGATTTGAATCCAATTGCGCGCGAGCAGGTGAGGGCTGCGGAAATTTAGGACGAAGCCACGGCGGCCGAGTTCGTCGCCGAGCCCGGCGGAGGTGAGCGGCGCGGAGAGCGCGATGGTGACGACGGCCGGGCTCGCCGCGTCGTCGGGCGCGACGATGGCGAAGCCGCAATTACGGAGCGCAGTGCGGAGCCAGACGGAGTGGTCGCGGATACGCGCCAAACGCGCGGGGGTATTTTCCCGCAGCGCGGCGGCAAGGGCGCCGACGAGATTGGAGGAATGCGTGTGCGGGACGCTGGCGTGCCCGGCCCAGTGACCGAGGTCGAGATAGCCGGCGAGGCGATCCGGCTCGGGCTGCGGGGCATAGTCGTGAAACACGAGCGCGAGCCCGGGGTAGGCGCCGAGGCCTTTGCCGCTGGTGGCGGTTGCAAGGTGGACGCCGCGCAGATCGACGGGTTGCGAACCGACGGAGCTGATGCCATCGAGACAGAGACGAAGGTGACGGCGTCGGGCGATGGTCTTAAGGGCGTCCAGCGGGTTGCTCATGCCGGTGGACGTCTCGTGATGCACGCACCAGAGCCAGCCATCGCGCGGAAGGCGGAGGGCGCGAGCCTCGATTTCGGCGAGATCGAAGGCGGCTCCCCACGGCAGGCTCAACGTCGTAAACCGGAGGCGGGCGCGGCGGGCCTCGGCGACGAGACGTTCGCCGAACTCGCCGTTGGCGAGGACGAGGCCCGGGGTATCGCGGAGGCCAAGTTGGGCGGCGACGACGGCATTGGCGAGGGAGCCGGATCCGGGCAAAATCTGCACGTCGGAGGCGCCCGTGAGTTCGCAGAGGCGTTGGCGCACCGCGGCGATTTGGGCGATAAAGACGGGGCTACGATGGGATATCGCGGGCACGGCGAAGGCCGCATCCACTGCGGGCGTGGTTCGCACCGGCCCGGTGAGGAAGCTTAGTTCGGGCGGGGGCGGCGCGGGGCATTCACCGCGAAGATCCGAGAGGGCCGCGCTTTTCCCCGCCATGCGGCGGAGATTTTCGATCGTGAGAAACATCGGTTGATAGGGGGCGACGTCGGTGCCGACGAGCGGGCCGAAGGGGGTGAAGCCCAGATGCCGGTAAAGCTTGAGCTGCCGGGTGGTCGCCGAAATCACCGCAAGATCGTAACCTTCGTCGAGGCAGTGGCGGGCGGCGCACGCGAACAGGGCGGTGAAAACGACGCTGCGGCGAAAGGCGGGCTCGACGGCGAGGAGCCGCACCTCGACGGGCCGGCCGCCGGCGGGGAGGTGGCGGTCCAGCGAAGAAACCTTGGCATCGAGGGAGAACGGCCAGCGGCCGCGCACGGCCATCATGCCGACGACCCGAAGGCCGCGCAGGGCGATGACGTAGCGGTTCTCGGCGTGGAAACGATCCACGAGGCGGCGTTCGGGGTTGGGTGCGTGCTGCGGGATTTCCTCGACGAAGGTGCGGTAGTTTAGGCGGTGGATGGCCTCGGATTCCCACGCCTCCGATGCGATCTTGAAACGCAGGGGCTCGGCATCGGGCGTGGAATCGGGCTCGGCGGGCGCGGGCACCGCCGGGGTGGGGCGAAGCTCGTCGGCGAGGTCTTGGCGATGGGGCAACACGAGCAATGCGGCGAGGGCGGTGAGGAGCGCGACGACGAGAAGGTCGTAGCCGAACAGGGCGGCGACGACCGGCACCAGCGTGTAGGCCGTCATCGCGGCGACGGTGGGGCGGCGGGTAACGGCGAGGAGGACGGCAAGCAGTCCGAGGAGCGGCAGCGTGAGAAACGGATCGAAGAAGAGCAGGGCACCGCAGGAGGTGGCGACGCCCTTGCCGCCGCGAAAGGCGAGGGGTGCGGGCCAGTTATGGCCCACGACGACGGCGACGATGATGAGCACCTGAGGGGGGGCGGGGAGGCCGAGACGTTGCGCGAAGTGGACGGCGAGCGCGCCCTTCAGCGCGTCGGCGAGGAGGGTGATACCAAACCCCCAGGGGCCGAGCACGCGGCCGACGTTGGTCGCGCCGGCGTTGCCGCTGCCCACGCGACGCAGATCGCGACCGAGCTTCCAGCGGACGAGGAGGTAGCCGGTGTTGATACAGCCGAGGGCGTAGGCGAGGAGGGCGAGGGAAAGAGTCGGGAGGGTGGGCACGGTCGAGGAGGCAGATAGATGTTGTGGCGGTTTTAGCGGGTTCTCGCAGCCAAAGCCATCCGCTGCCGAGCTTGGCCAGCCGCAAATGCGTCGGGGCTGTAAACGGCCCGGCTTCGGAAGAGATTCAAGGGCGGCGCCGACGCCGCTGCCGACGGCGAAATCGTCGGGGAGACAAGGTCGGCCAAAGAGCGACTTTCAAGACGGTAGAGCTTGAGAGGGTGCCCGAACGTAATTTCGGTGCAGGGATCGAACGAGAATGACCAGCAAGGCACGGCACTTTTTCGGGTCCCGCCGACGCCCCACGCCAGCGGCAAGGAACCCTGGATCGGCGTAATGATGGATTCGCGGTTTCGGACCCGAATGACGGCGGCGGATTTGAATTCGAAAGCGTTTCCGGTCATCGGAGAGCGAGTCGTGGTAATGGCGTCATCGACCTCTGCCCGCTGAACGCGGCCGGAGACGGATAAGCGGGACGACGGGAGGAAGATGAGTGAAAGCGGAGGAGTGAAGCCGCGATTTTTTGCGTCCATAGGATAGAGTTGGGGTTGACCGGGCCGCAGCTTAGCCGATGAGCGGGGATTCCCGTTAATTGATAAATGCAATGGGCCCATTGACCGGCGCGCGCTTGCGACGGGAAGGGCGTTGCCCCGGATGCGGGCGGCGGTGTTACTGCGCGGCGATGAACATCCACTACCTCGAACTTTTCTACCACGTCGCAAGGCACGGTGGGATCAGTGCGGCGGTGCGGCGGATGCCCTATGGCATCCAACAGCCGGCGGTGAGCAGCCAGGTTTTGAAGCTCGAGGAGGATCTGGGGGTGAAGCTGTTTCAGCGGCAGCCGTTCCGCCTGACCGAGGCGGGGCAGGAACTGCTGGCGTTTATCCGGCCGTTCTTCGACAACCTCGACGCGGTGGGCCTAAGCTTGCGAAAAGGCGCGGCGCCGCAGTTGCGGATCGGAGCGGCGGAGCTGGTCCTGCGCGAACATTTGCCGGCGGTGGTGCAGCGGGTGAAACGGGAGCACCCCGGGGTGCGGCTGGCGCTGCGCTCGGGCTTTCAACCGGAGATCGAGCTATGGCTGGAGGAGGGGGTGATCGACTTAGCGGTGATGCCGCGGCGCGAAAAGTTACCCGCGCACACGCGGGCGCGGAGCTTGCTGACGCTGCCTCTGGTGCTGTTGGTGAATCGGAAATCACGGGTCAAGGCGGCGGCGGATTTTTGGAAGCGAGGCGCTCCCGCCGAACCGTTGATCGGGCTGACGGCGACGGAAACCATCAGCGTGCTTTTTCAGCGGGGTTTGCAACGGCTCGGGGTCGATTGGCCGGTCGTAATCGAGGCGAGCTCGATGGAGAGCGTGACGCATTACGCGGCCGGGGGACACGGCGTGGGCGTGGGCGTGGCCGTGCCGGGCGCGACGATGCATCCGGAGGTGCGGATGCTGCCGCTGGAGAATTTCGAGCGGCTGGAACTGATGGCGATGTGGCGGGGCAAACCGACCGCGCTCATGCAGGCGGTGTTGGACGGGATGCAGAGTTATGCGGAGGAAGTCCGGCCCGATAAGGGTGCCGACACCGCGAATTGAAAAGTCGTAGTGCGCGCCCGGCCAACAGCCCGGGGAATTGACAGTGACATCATAATGGCCGGAAGTGATGGCATGGTAAGAACACAAATCCAACTGGAGGAAGACCAACACCGGCGCCTGCGCGCGTTGGGGGCGAAGGCAGGCAAGGGTCTGGCGGAGCAGGTGCGCGAGGCGGTCGGGGAATACTTGGTCAGACAGGGCGCGAAGGCCGAGCCTCTGGCGGCGACGTTGGGTAAATTTCGACCCAAGGCGGCGGGCGTCCTGAAGGCGCATGACCGCGATTACGCGGATACTTTGCGGTGAAGACCGTCTTTGTGGACACGTCGGGGTTTTACGCGGCGTTGAATGCCGACGATCCCTACCACCGCAAGGCGCGCGATCTCATGTTGCGCGCGGAGGCGGAGGACTGGCGGTTGATCACGAGCAATTATGTGGTCCAGGAATCTTGGGCGCTCATGCAGGCACGGTTGGGTTGGGAAGCGGTCGAGGCCTGGCAACGCGCGCTGCTCTCGCGTTGCGAGATCGTTTGGGTGGACGAGGAGCTGCACCGGCTGGGTGCGGCGCGTTGCCGGCAGGCGGGCGAGCGTCGGCTGAGCCTGACGGACTGTGTGTCATTCGAGGTGATGCACCGGGAGCGGGTGCGGGAATTCATCGGCGACGACGCGCACTTTGTGGACGAAGGTTTTTCGGCGCCGCGGTGAGGCGGTGCATCGGGTGGCGAAGTGCCGGGGCCGGATTCGCCGGGTGTGGGATGAGGATCTGGTCCCGTAACAGATGCGGGCCGCCCCTGCTGCGAACGACGGGCACGCGGTCGAGTTGCGCGCGAAAAATCGCGGGGACCGCTTTTATACCACGCGCTCGAAACAATCAGACTTTCGTTCGCCAAGCAGCCGCAAGCGTCAGCGAGTGGTGGATCGTCCGCTCGCTCACGCTCGCGGCTACGTAAAACGTCCAGAATTCCCGGGACGCCGGTATCAGCCCTGCCTCATCTGGTGCTCCGCGACGTCGGCGTCTTTTTCATCGATGGGGATGCGCATGCCGTAGAAGCTGCGGTAGACGAAGACCAAGCCCACGATGAAGATCGCGCCGCCGAGCGTGTGCTTGAGCGCTTCGGGCATCTTTACCGAAATCTCCACCGCGAGCAGACCGAAGAGCGTCGTGAACTTGATCACGGGATTGAGGGACACGGAAGAGGTGTCCTTGAAGGGATCGCCCACGGTGTCGCCGACGACGGTGGCGGCGTGGAGCGGGGTGTTCTTCATCTTGAGCTCCACTTCGACGATTTTCTTGGCGTTGTCCCAAGCACCGCCAGCGTTGGCCATGAAGATGGCTTGGAAGAGGCCGAAGAAGGCCATGCCGATGAGGTAGCCGATGAAGAAGAACGGATCGAAGAACGCCAGCGAGAGGCTGAAGCAGAAGATCACGATGAAGATGTTTACCATGCCGCGTTGCGCGTATTGCGTGCAGATACGGACGACTTCCTTGGACGCCTCGACGGAGGCGGAGGTGGCGTCGAGCTTGATGTTCTCCTTGATGTAAACCACCGCGCGGTAGGCGCCGGTGACGACGGCCTGCGTGCTCGCGCCGGTGAACCA
>JBDNFZ010000072.1:0-1741 GCA_041689555.1 Opitutaceae bacterium
CAACACGAGTGTCTCGCGCGCGAAGCCGGCGGGAATGCCGGCGCTGTCCGGATGTCCGTGGGTGAGGGCGCCGGAGCCGGCCTTGATGAGGAGGGAATCGGAGTGCCCGTGGTAGCAGCCGGCGAACTTCACGATTTTGTCCCGCCCGGTGAAGCCGCGAGCGAGCCGCACGGCGGACATCGTGGCCTCGGTGCCGCTGCTCGTCAGGCGGACCTTTTTGATCGAGGGCAGGAGCCGGGTGAGCAACTCGGCCATTTCGACCTCGGCGGGATGCGGCGTGCCGAACGACGTGCCGTGCTCGAGCGCGGCGGAGATCGCGGCCTTGATGACGGGATGGTTATGCCCGTGGATCGCCGGGCCCCAGGTCCCGACGAAGTCGATCAGGTTCCGGCCATCAGCCGTCGTGAGAGTGGCGCCTTGCGCGGATTTCACGAAAAACGGAGCGCCACCGACGGAACGAAAGGCGCGGACAGGGGAATTGACCCCGCCGGGTATGAGTTGGAGGGCACGGGCAAAAAGCGCGGCGGAAGACGAGTCGGTCACGAGAATAGAGCTCGATGCTTTGACGGTCGGGTTGCCGGGCGACGAGCCCGAATCCGGGAGGCGAGGGCAGGAAGACGCGGCTTTAATCGTTCTAAGCGGATAGCCGGCGAGCAGATTGGCCCGAGGAGAGTCCATCTCGGGAGATAGGCGTGGCCACCGGCGGTTTCCGCAGACACGGTGCTGGAGTCGCGGAGGAGGGGCCGAAAGGGCTCATCCTTTTCGTCATCGACGCCGGTGCGGAGATGCGCCGACATAAAAAACTTCATGAGAGACGAATACATCAAAGGCGCACTCAAGGTGGTCGACGACCCGAACATCTTGGTGAATTTGGTTTCACTCCGGGTGAAACAACTGAAGCGAGGCAACCGCCCGCTCGTTGAATCGCTTGAAAAGCTGTCGCCGGAAGACACAGCGCTTCGCGAGATCATGGAAGGTAAGATCAGTTACGAGCTGGCGACCAACGTCGAGGCCCACGGGAATCGCTGACCGGCGGGAACCGACGGCGGTTCAACTCACGTATTTCTGCACGATCGGAATGCGGCGACCGACGCCGAAGGCCAACGGTGTGATTTTCAAGCCCGGGGCGGCTTGTTTACGTTTGTATTCGTTGAGATCGACCTTGCGGGCGATGTCGTTGACGACGGTCTCGGGGAAACCCCGGGCCACGAGATCCCGGCGGGACAGACCCTCCTCGACGTAGCCCTTTAGGACGGCGTCGAGCTGGTCGTAGGGAGGAAGACTGTCCTGGTCGACCTGACCGGGACGGAGCTCGGCGGAAGGCGGCTTGTCGATGGTGTTGGCCGGGATGATCTCGCGCTCGCGGTTGATCCAACGCGAGAGGGCGTAGACCTGCATCTTGAAGACGTCGCTGATGACCGCGAGACCACCGCACATATCCCCGTAGAGCGTGCAGTAACCGACCGCCATCTCGCTCTTGTTGCCGGTCGTGAGGAGGAGCGCGCCAAATTTATTGGAGAGCGCCATCATGAGGACGCCGCGGACGCGCGCCTGGATATTTTCCTCAGTGACGTCGCGTGCGCGCCCGGCGAAAACGGGTCCGAGCGCGCTTTCGGCGGCGGCCACAGCCTCGGCGATGGCGATGGTGTCGAAACGAATGCCCAGGTTCGCGGCGAGCAGGCGGGCATCGTCCCGGGAGTGTTGCGATGAAATCGAGGAGGGCAGGGACACTCCGATGACG
>JBDNFZ010000073.1:0-3581 GCA_041689555.1 Opitutaceae bacterium
ACACACACGACCGCCTGCGCACCCTTTACGCCCAGTGAATCCGAATAACGCTTGCAGTCTCTGTATTACCGCGGCTGCTGGCACAGAGTTAGCCACTGCTTCCTCTCCAGGTTAAGTCAGGCTTAAAGCTATTAACTTTAAACGTTTCTTCCCTGGTGACAGAGGTTTACAATCCGAAGACCTTCATCCCTCACGCGGCGTCGCACCATCAGGCTTTCGCCCATTGTGAATGATTCGAAACTGCTGCCACCCGTAGGTGTCTGGACCGTGTCTCAGTTCCAGTGTGGCTGATCATCCTCTCAGATCAGCTACCCGTCTTAGCCTTGGTGAGCCGTTACCTCGCCAACTAGCTGATAGGCCGCGAACTTCTCGACTAGCGTTAGGCCTTTCGGTCCCTAACTTTAGTTCGTTCATCATGCGAAGAACGACCATATGCGGTATTATCTCGTCTTTCGACGAGCTATTCCACACTTGTCGGTGAATTGTTCACGTGTTACGCACCCGTTCGCCACTGCCTTATTTGAGTATTGCTACTGAAATAAAGCCGTTCGACTTGCATGTCTTAACCACGCCGCCAGCGTTCATTCTGAGCCAGGATCAAACTCTCCGAAAAACTGAGAGTTAGAACCTAGTGATTCTTGACTACTCTTTAGCTAATTAAATTAGCTATTCTTGATTGACTGGTTAATTACCTAATCGATCGCACAGATTAAATTTCAAAGATCTTTCCATTAGGAAAAGTGGTTTTGAGCGAGAGATATTTCTCTCTCAAGAAGAACGTTGAAGCCAAGAGCCTGAAACAAACACTTAACGAACTATCCAAAGCGACTGGAAGGGAGACAGTAGAATTTAGCGCATATGGTTCAAGCTTTTTTTAAGCTTTTTTCTAATGATTGTGTAATTACCTTTGATTCAAGGATTAAATTTGGATTTTCGGATGATTGATAGACCTGCCGCTCCATCAGCAGTTCGCGATTTTCATATCCGTCCCTCTTTTTTTGATCGTGCGGTAGGCTCGGGGCTCGGCAGGGCTTCTCGAAATAATTCTAGACGATGACTATCTACTTAAATTCCTGAATAATAATGCTTAATGAATTATATCGGCTTAGGCGGCATCTTTAGCCTGAGGTGAGTTTTGCGGTCCTTCGGCCTGCGAAAAGGACGGATTTTTCGGCGGAACCCAAAGCCGACCAACCACTCGTTGGACGTTGCCGTCGAGGTGATCCACATGGGTTTTTCGCGAGGTGACGAGGGAGGAATTGATGCATCAAAAAACTGTGGCCTCCGCTTTGGTTTGAAAGCCGCCGGAGACTTTCTGCTGCACTTTCATCATCGGACATCCCGCTCCGCTTGGTTGTTGGACCAGTGGGATTGCGGATCGTTTAGCAAGAGCAGCGTTTCGAGCAGACGATCGCGGAGCCGTTCCAGCAGCCTCAGACCTCCTGACCCCAACCCGAAGAGAAGTGGGGAAGAGTGGAACGAAAATGAACCGCCAACGGGGAGTGGGGCCGATCAGGGATTGAAGGTGGGAGGCGGAGGTGGCAGCGGTGGGGATGCCCCAAATTCAATTACCGATGTTTCCAGCGGGTGCGGTGGAGATCAATGGCGACTTGGCCTGCCGGTGCGAATCGAAGACGGTGGTTTACTTTCACGGGCACCTGCCGCTTTTCACGCACAGTCAGGACGATGTGGAGAGTTTCCGGATGTTCACCAGCCTAGTCATCGTGCAGGGCAGTGCGACCCAATGGCAGATCCAAAAGGCTTTCGGCGTGCCGTTGGTCGCGATCAAACGCCCGACCAAGCTTTACCGCACGCGCGGCGCAGCCGGTTTTTTTGCGCCGCAGCCGCGGCGTGAAGGCTCGAAGCTGACTGCGGCCAAGCTTGAGCAGGCGCGCGCGCCTAGCTAGCGCTCGGCGAGCCCATCGCACGCGTCGGCGAGCGGACCGAGGTGTTGCCGGACACGCTGCGCAAGGCGACCGCGGCTGGACGCTTGCCGGCGGTAAAAAAAAGCCGCAGCCGCCCCAGCCCCGGCCGGCGCTGCGTCCTGTGCCGCCCCGGTAGCGTTCGCCGACGCGGTTACGCCGGTCGCGCGCGCGGCGTGCGATCCCGCCGGCGCCGAGGTGAGCCCGACGCGCTTGAGCGAGCGCTCGTTGGCCGACAGCGAGGCGCCGCTTGGGCTACGGGACGACGCGCGTCATGGACCGGATGCTGGCGGCCTGCGGTCTGTTGGAAGGCGCGGCGCTGGAGTTTACCGACGACGACGACGTGCCGCAGGCCGGCGTGCTCTGCGCCTTGCCCGCGCTGCTCACCGAAGGGCTCTTACGCCACGCGCGGATGATTTACGCCCTGCCGCAGCCGGGCTATTATCCGCTGGAAGCGATCTTCCTCTACCTCGCGCTGCTGGCGCTCGCTGGAGCAGACCCGTTATCAAGCGCCGGGCGAGTCGGTCCGGATGCTCGGGGTCGACCGACTGCCCGAGGTGAAAACCCTGCGGGCCAAAATCGCCACGCTGTGCGCGGCGGACGGCCGGGCCGCGCGGCGGCAAAGCGGCCTGGCCAAGGAAAGGATCGAGGCCGCCGCCGACCCCGCCGACGCTCCCGGCCTGGGTGTGTTCTATGTCGATGGCCATGTCCGGGTCTATCACGGCGCGCTCACGTCCTTGCCGCGCCGCTACGTCTCCCGGCAGCGCCTCTGCCTGCGCGGCACCACCGACTACTGGGTCAACGGCTTGGGCGGGGAACCGTTTTTCGTCGTCACCGCGCCGGTCAACTCCGGGCTCATCGCCGCCTTGCGCGAGCAGGTCATCCCGCAATTGCTCGCGGCCACGGCGGCCGCCCCGCCGCCGGCCGCCGCGCCCGCCACGCCGCGCTGCACCGTCGTCTTCGACCGCGAGGGCTACTCGCCGGAACTCTTCGCCGAGCTGAAAGCGCAGGGCATCGCCATCCTCCCCTACCACAAGTTTCCCGGCGAAGCGTGGCCCGAGGCCGAGTTTGGCCCGCACGCGGTGCGCCTGCACACGGGCGAAGTGGTCACGCGGGAACTCGCCGAACGCGGCACGCGTTTGGGCAACGGCCTGTGGGTGCGCGAGGCGCGCGTGCGCGGGGCCGACGGCCACCAAACCTCGATCCTGGCCACCCACCCGCACTGGGATCTGCCGGCCGTCGCCGCGCGGATGGCCGCGCGGTGGTGTCAGGAAAGCTTCCTCAAATACATGATGGAAAACTTTGCTTGAGAGTGCCGTGTTCTTGAGGGTAGAGCGCGGTTAAGCGGCGAGGCGAGCGCCCTCGATTTGATCCGGGTCGAGGCGATCCCGCAGGAATTTCCGCCAGTTTGGATCGGTGGGGCCGACGAGGAGAAAATCCGGGAGATGGTGGCGCAGCGCGGCGGCGACGACGAGTTCGTAGGGGCAGTCGGGAGATTTTCGGGTGCGCAACCAAGAGGCGAATTGCCGCCAGACCAGCGCGGGCTGGGTGGCGGCGAGGCATTGGAGCAGGCCCTGGGCGATCAGGCCGAGTTGGATGTGGCGATGATAGGCGGCGAGTTTGCGGCGCACGGCGGTGCGGTAGGCGTCGGACTGGCGG
>JBDNFZ010000074.1:0-1564 GCA_041689555.1 Opitutaceae bacterium
AGGAAGGCGCCGATGACCGCGAGGTCCTGGGAAACTTCGTCGGAGATGACGACAACGGATGAGGGGAAATTCATGGGTTTGATCATCGGAAAAATTATTTGGTCGAGACGGCGCCCGCCAGCTTAATCACCTCGGCGATCGTGACCGGCGCGCCGCCGCGCCGCTTGCTCTCATCGGCGGCCTCCATGAACGCGAACAGCTCGATGGTCGTCTCCACCGGCACCGGCGAAATCCCGGTCTGGAAAAACTTCATGATCTCGGCGGTGAGGCCGAAGTAATTGAACTTCTCGCCGAACGTCGTGACGCCCTTGGTGCCGACGACCGTCACGCCATAGCCCTTGTGACCGTTGCGATTGCCTTGCGCCGTGCCCACGCGCCCGTCGGCCCAAATCCCCGTGATCACATCGGTGTTGGCCGTGTGCGTGCGCACGACTTGGACGCACCCGGGACCCATCACGGCGTAGAGCGCCTCGACGCAGTGGATGCCATACCAAAAAAAATCCGGATGGGTCGGCTCCGTGTCGGCCGGCCCAATCGAGTAAACCGAAGTGATCGTGCCGATCGCCGCGAGTTTCGGCGCGACCGGTTCCGGCGGATAGCGCAGCGACGACGAACTGAAAACCGGCACGCCGGCCTCGCGCGCCAGCCGCGCGATCTCGAGCGCATCGCGCAGCGTGCCCGCGAAAGGCTTGTCGATAAAGACCGGCTTCTTCGCCGCCAGCGTGCGGCGGAACTGGTCGAGGTGCGGCCGGCCGTCCACGCTCTCGATGAGGATGGCGTCCACGTTTTGCGCGAGCTCCTCGATGGTGGGATAGAGTTTCACGCCGTAGGTCTCGACGAGTTGCTTCGTGAAACCATCGATGCGCGTGGCACTGGCGGGGATGTCGGGACTGCCGCCTTTATACGCCGCGACCACCCGGCCGCCGGGCACATGGCCGGGCGCGGTCGCGTCGTTGAACGTCTTCGTGAAGGCGATGACGTGCGACGTATCGAGACCGATCATGCCGAGGCGCAACGGCTCGGCAGCGCGCAGCGCGATGAGAGAGCACAGGGCGAGCAGGGCGAGGCGGTGGAGCATGGGAAAATTGGGAAAAGACTTCAGGTGCTGAGGAGCCCGGCGGCAGCCGCATCGACGTAGAGCGTCGCGTCGGGGTGGAGCCGTAAAATCGTGGCCGGGCACGCCGTCGTGATCGGGCCTTCGACCGTGGCGCGGATTGCGGCGGCCTTGCGCGGGCCGGGCACATGGATGCTCAGTCGCCGCGCCTGCCGGAATACCGGCACCGTGAGCGTGAACGCATGCCGCGGCACGGCGTCCAGCGCCGGGAAACACCCGTCGTTCACCTGCTGCTGACGGCAGGCGAGATCGAGCTCGACCACCTTGACAAGATGCGGATCGGCAAAGTCGGCGACCGGCGGATCGTTGAACGCGATGTGCCCGTTTTCGCCGATGCCCATGCAGACGAGATCGATCGGCCGCTCGCGCAGCAGCGCCGTGTAGCGCGCCGCGACCTCCCCCGCATCCGGCTCCTCGGCCGGGAGCGGGTGAAAGCGACCGATGGCCACC
>JBDNFZ010000075.1:0-2074 GCA_041689555.1 Opitutaceae bacterium
GCCCCAGTTGTCAAAAATACCGCCGCGGATGGCAAAGCCGACGCCGGCGGCGAAAATCGCCCAAAAGCCGGCCCATAGGAGGCGCTTCGCATTGGGTGCGATCGGCGCGAAATCAACGTTTTCGTTACTCATAATATTACTGATGGTTGGGGGATGACGGGGTGGAACCTGCGAGAACTCAGGTTTTGTGAGTGACTCACCGACGCCGGGCAAGGGCGCTTTTACGAAATTCTTTACGACGCGTGTTTCAGCCGGTTGGCCGTAGGCAGCTCGCTTGCGAGCGCTCCGGTCGCAGAGCTCTCCGGTCGCCGGGCGTTCGCAAGCGAGCGGCCTACAAAGGCGAGTGCGATGCACCGCCAACTCGGAGAGTTGTGTGGCGCCCCTTTACAACCCGATCGCACGAAATCTTCTGATTCTTTCATTTCAGCAGGCACAAAGTGATCCGATCTAAGTCCTACACCCTACCACCACCATGCACCTGCCATTTAACTACAACCCTTCCGCTCGGATCGAGGAGAAGCCCGCCATCGTCTGCACCGTCACCCGTGAAGACGCGATTTGGAACCGCCCGATCTTCCGCGCCCCGCCGCTCCGCATCACGCCGCCGGCCGTGAACTTCGCGACGTTTCGTGCGCTGCCCGGCTCGATCTCGACTGTCGCCAGCCGCTAGGCGGCCCCACCCGCGCGCCAGCCCGGCCCGTCGCCTGCCCTGCGGAGACCACCCGGTCTCCGCTTTTTTGCGCCCGCATTCCGCGCTTGGCGCTGACCGCCGCTCCGAGTTTACCACCGGGGTCATGTCGCTGACCTCCCCGCAGCTCGTCACCCTCCGCGCCCTGCTCGACCGGCTCGTCCCCGCCGACGATTTCCCCGGCGCGCTCGCCGCAGGCACGGATCATTTCATCGTCGCCCTCTTGGACGGTGATGCCGCCGACGAAGCTCCCGGGATCGCGCTCGGCCTCGACCAACTCGACGCCGAGGCCGTCGCCCGACACGGCGCCGAAGGGACGTTTGGTTCGCTCACCGCCGGCCAACAAGACGCCCTGCTCCTCGCCCTCGAACGCGGCGAGACCGCTACGCCTTGGCCCGCGCCGCTCGTGGCCACTGCTTTTTTTAACCGCATGGTCACCCTCGCGGCCGAGGGCTTCTACGCCGACCCCGCCAACGGCGGCAACCGCGACGCCGCCTCCTGGCGCATGGTCGGCTACGATCCGCGTCTGCCCCCCGATCCCTCCGCGCCATGAAAGCCGACGACTTCGACGTCATCATCGTCGGCGCCGGCCTCGGCGGCGGTATCGCGGCCGGCATCCTCGCCGAAGCCGGCCGTCGCGTCCTGCTTTTCGAGCGGGGCTCCGCCCTCGGCTATCGCGACATTCCCGGCGACCATCTGCGCCACCATCGCCTCACCGCCTACGGTGACAACACCACCCTCGACGCCGCCGGCCATCCCCGCGTCTTCGTCGATCCCGCCGGCCGCACCCGCACCGTGCTCCCCCGCGACGCCGACTACCATCACAACGCCTTCACCGTCGGCGGCGGCTCCCGTGTCTGGGGGATGCAGGCGTGGCGGTTTCATCCCGACGATTTCCGCATGGCCTCGCGCTACGGCACGCCGGCCGGCAGCTCGCTCGCCGATTGGCCGCTCGCCTACGCCGACCTCGCGCCCTTCTACGAACGCGCCGAGGACGAGATCGGCGTCGCCGGCGATCACGCCGCCACCCGCTACGCCCCTCGCGACCGCGCCTATCCGCTCCCGCCCGTCCCGCTCTCGCCCACCGGGGCCTGGCTCGCGCGCGGCGCCGCCGCTCTCGGTTGGGACCACTTCACCCCGCCCCTCGCCGTCAATACCGTCCCCCGCCACGGCCGCGCCGCCTGCGTGCAATGCCGCCAGTGCATCGGCTTCGCCTGCCCGACCGACGCGCGCAACGGTTCCCATAACACCCTCCTCTCCCGCGCCCTCGCCACCGGCCGCTGCGCTCTTGTCACCCGCGCCCACGTCGCCCGCGTCCTCACCGACGCCTCCGGCCGCGCCGCCGGCGTCGAGTATTTCGCCCCGACCGCCCCCGGCTCCGCGCAA
>JBDNFZ010000076.1:0-6373 GCA_041689555.1 Opitutaceae bacterium
CGCACGCTCGTGCATCTCGACGCCTACCGTCTCGAGACCGCCGCCCAAGTCGACGCCCTGCTCATCGAAGAATTCCTCAACCCGCCTTGGTGTCTTGCCGTCGAATGGCCGGAGCGCGTCGCCGACTGGCTTCCTCCCGGCACTCTGCATTTGGACCTCGGCATCACCGCCGGGGAGCAGCACACGATCCGTCTGCGCTAAAGCTCTGCGACGTCCGTCGCCTTCTCGAGCCGCACCGCCATGTAGTCGCCCGCAAACGCCGCCACCTTGACCCCGCCGCAAGTCAGCTCGGCTGTCAGTTCGATCCGGTCTTTGCCGTAGCGGCGCAAGGTCGCCGCAAACGTGGCCGATCTCGCCGGTGAAACCGGCTGGCCCGAGGCTTCGAAGTCGCCCGTGATCGGCGCGAGATAGTCCACCGAGTTACGTTGGATGACCGACCGGGAAGGCGAACCCTCGGCCCGCAGCGTGAAATGCAGGAAAGTCCAGGCCGCCGGAATCGCTACGGCGGAGGCACTGCCGCCAAACACGGTTGCGCGGTGATTGATGTTGGCGGCGAGCGGCGCCTGCAGGCGCACGCCATGCTCGTCACATGCGATCATTCGCACACCCATCGCCGCAGAAATGGGAATATGCTCGCGCAGGCAGCGCTCGATCTCCGGCAACGCCAAGGCGACGGCAGACACGGAATGGGTGCGGCTCGACCCGCGCCGGTTACGCCGAAGGCGCGGCCGGCGGCTCGGTCTTCGGCTCTTCCGCGGCCGGCGCCGCCTCGACCACCGCCTCGGCCACTGCCTGAACGGGTGCCTCGGTTTTCTCCGCCTCGATCGGTGCGACGGCTTCCGCCTCCGGAGCGGCCATCGGCGCGGCCTCGGGCGCGGCCTCGGGCACCGCCTTAGCCTCGGGCGCGGGCGCCTTCGGCTTGGGCGCCGCCGCCGGTGCCTCGGGAAAGTTCTCCGGATCGTGTTCGGCGGCTTCAACCTCGCGCTTGCGGGATTCGACCATCGCCGCCGGCGCATAGAGCGCTCCGTCGATGAACTCGGTCACGTAGCCTTCGCGCACCAGCCAAGGCAGATCGCTCTGCACCCGGGCAAGTTTTTCGCGCTGTTCGACGGAGAGCACCGTTTCGCCCGGCGCCACCGTGGGAGCACCATCGATTGTCGGGGCCGTCGGCGGTGGCGCGATGTTGAGAAATTTTTTCCCCAACTCTCCCGCCTTCACCATCGGGTGCGCCTCGATGAAAGCGAGCAGCGCACCGATGCTGTCGGAGAACGTCTGCCCGGGGACGCGGAACTTGCGCTTTACCGCGCACACATAGCTCACGCCCTTCGAGCCTTTCTTAAAGATGGTGAAATGCTCGCGGCGTAGCCGGCCACGCAGGGCGTTGGCGGTATCGAGCGGGAACCGTCGCTGCCGCTCCAACGAGCCTTCGACCGTGCTCCGAATTTCGCCCGGCGGCAAAAGTTCGAGGTTCTTGCCGTGCAAGCGGGCTTGCTCGACCGCCCGGATCACCTTCTCGCGCGCCGTGGCGAGCAGATGAGCCTTGGCCTCTTCGAAGGAATCGAAGGCCACCGGGGGAATCGCCGCCGCCTCGACAACCGGAGCGGGCTCCGCTGCGGGCGTCGCTTCCGGCGCCGGCGTCGCTTCCGTCGCTGCTAGCACTTCCGTCGCTTCCGTCGCAGCTAGCGCCGGCGTCGCTTCCGGAGCCGGCGTCGCGGAGCCGGCGGGCTTGGCCACCGGAGCCGGAGTCTTCCACGTGTAGCGCGTGGCCTTCTTCATCTTTGCGAGCCATGCTTGGATCGCTTCGGGTTCGCGGACGGACTCGATGCGCGCCTTGAACGCCTCGAACGGCATCCGGTCGACCCGCGCCGTGTAGTGCTGCTGCACCAGTTGATTGTAGAGATGGTAATTGGGCGGTCCGATCAACTCACCCGTCACGCCGCAACGATTCACCACTTGGAAATTGCCCTTCGGCGGGTCGATCTCGACCTCGGCCGTGTCGTAGAACTTGTCGAGATGCTTCGAGAGCACGTGGGCCAAGGCCGCCTCTTCGGATTCGAAGGGCAGGCCGTCGGGCACCGAGATGCAAAAGCCCGCCGGTCCCGCTTCTCCCGTAGGCTTGCGGGCGATCACGACGACGAAACGGTCGGATTTCGCCACGACCGTGCGCGCCACCTCGAACAGTTCGATCGTGCGACACGACTTGCGGATGGTCTGCACGAGGGTGTTGAAGCTGTTGTCCTCGGGGTAAAACGTCGCCGACAAAAACGGGCTGTCATACGGGCTGCGGTCCATCGGCTCCGCCCGGCCGCCGAAGCGTCCGCCCCGCTCGCCACCGCCCGGCGCGTCGCGTCGCGGTCCGCCGCGAAATTCGCCCTGGCCCTCACGCGGATACGACGGCCGCTCGCCGGAAAAGTCCCGCCGCTCGGGTGCCCCGACGCCAGGCCCTGCGCCGGGCCCGGGTCCGGGACCACCGGCCGGCCGGCCGAACGAACGCCGGTCGCGCCGCTCGGGTGCCCCGCCGCCGTCCCGCCGCGGACGATCGTCGCCGCCCTCCCGACCCCGCCGCTCGCCGGGCGTCGACTTGTCTTGCACCCAAGAGGTGCCGAAGCTGAAGCCGCTCAGTTGGCTCAGGTCGATCTTGTTCAAATCAGCGGAGGGAGCTTTCTCTTGGGGGGCGTTGTCGTCCATAATATCGAAAAGCGGGCGTTAGGCCCGCGGTGGTGGTCTTGGCTTGATGGTGCCGCGCGATTGCGAGGTCGGGCGAGAGTCCAAGCCGGCATTCGCCAGAAGCAAGCGGTTTCCGTGGGGCGATCCGGTGACGTTATTACCGGTTTCCTCTCAAAAATGGTGCTCGGGACAGGACTCGAACCTGCACGCCTTACGGCACACGCCCCTCAAACGTGTGTGTCTACCAATTCCACCACCCGAGCAAAAATAAACTGAGGAAGGCGGACTAAGAGAAATCCCTCCGGCCTTGTAAAGCCCCGAAAGCAGCCGGGCCGAAATTGGCTTTGACGCTGCCTCACCCGCGCCAAACCCTGCGCGCCCCGACCCGCCATGCCACTCGACGCCGTCAAAGCCGCGCTCCTCGCCTCCTACGAAACCGACGGCGGCATCAACCATCTCGATGGCGTGAATCTTCCCGCCCAAGACTCGGTCAATACCCTCGCGCGCGACTACATGCATCTGCTGTTCCCCGGCTATTTCGAGGAAATCGCCTTGGAGAAGAGCGCCGTGCCCGACCACGTCGGCCGGTTGTTGGCCGGCCTCCAACACCGTCTCGCCAACGAAATTGAAAAGTGCCTGCGCTTCGCCCGCGAGCCCGAGCCCGCAACCCGCGCCGAGGCCGTCACCGCGCAGGCCCTCGGCCAGTTGCCCGGCTTGCGCCGCGTCGTTCAGACCGACGTCACCGCGGCATTTCAAGGCGACCCCGCGGCCCGCAGCGTTCAGGAGATCATCCTCGCCTATCCTTGCGTGCTGGCCATCTCCCTCCAGCGCTTCGCCCACGTGCTCTACCATCTCGGCGTGCCGCTCCTGCCGCGGATGCTCACCGAATACGCCCACGAGCGCACCGGGACCGACATCCACCCCGGAGCCCGCATCGGCACGCACTTCTTCGTCGACCACGGCACCGGCGTCGTCATCGGCGAATCCTGCACCATCGGCAGCCGCGTCAAGATTTACCAGGGCGTCACCCTCGGCGCGAAGTCCTTCGAGTTGGACAACGACGGCCATCCCATCAAGGGCGTAAAGCGCCACCCCGACATCGAGGATCACGTCACCATCTACGCCCACGCCACGATTCTTGGCGGCGACACCCGCATCGGCGCGCACTCGATCGTCGGCGGTAACGTCTGGCTGCTAAAATCCGTGCCCGCCCAAAGCATCGTCCAACAAAAGGGCGAGAATCTCGTCATCCGCCCCCGCGATCGCCGATCCGACGCCGCCCACCCATCCTCTCCCACCGGAGACGGCGAAAACTGGGCCATCTAGCTCGGCGACCGGCGCGCTTCCCCTGCTCATCGCAGATCACGCGCGGCCAGACCGTGCGCCAGCTCGGCCGCGAAAAACGGTCCGCGGTAGATCATCCCGGTGTAAACCTGCACCAGCGCGGCTCCCGCATCCAGTTTCTCCGCCGCGTCGATCACGTCGCCGATTCCGCCGACGCCGATGATCGGCAAACGCCCGCCCATCGTCTTCGCGATGTAGCCTACGATTTCGGTCGCACGCCGGCGCACCGGTGCGCCGCTGAGCCCACCCGCCTCGTTCACCGTCTTGAAGAATCCCGGCCGCGCCAACGTCGTGTTCGTCGCGATCACTCCGTCGAGCGCAAACTCCGCGATCACGCCCAACACCGCGTCGATCTGCGGCCAGGTGAGGTCCGGCGCGATCTTCAGGAGCACCGGCACCCGCACCGCGCGCGCGCGATTCGCCGCCGTGATCGCACCCAACAGCTCGCGCAGCCGCGCTTCGTCCTGGAGTTGCCGCAGGCCCGGCGTGTTTGGGCTCGAGACGTTGAGCACCAAATAATCCGCGAAGTCCGCCAGCCGCGCGAAACTCGCGAGATAGTCCTCGGTCGCGCGCCCGATGTCCGTCGCCTTCGATTTGCCGAGGTTCACGCCGAGCGGGATGGACCGGGCCCCGCGTCCCGGCTGGCCCGCCAGCCGCGCCGCCACCGCCGCCGCGCCCTCGTTGTTGAAGCCCATCCGGTTGATCACCGCGCCCTGCCCCGGATACCGAAACATGCGCGGCTTCGGATTTCCGCCCTGCGCCAGCGCCGTCACCGTCCCGATCTCCACGTGCCCGAAGCCCAAGGCCGCCGCCGCCGGCCACGCCCGCGCGTTTTTGTCAAAACCCGCCGCGAGCCCCACGCGGTTCGGAAACTCCAGACCGAGCACCCGCACGGGCGCATACCGCGTCGCGTCCAGCCGGTGGTATCGCTCCAGCACCTGGCGCAGCGGCGCAAGCCGGGCCAGCCACGCCATCGCCTCCACGCCGAGTTCGTGCGCCTGCTCCGAGTCCTGGCGGAACAACCACGGTCGGAAAAAAGTTTCGTAGGCGGCACCCATGGCGCGCCAACCTGAAATGCCGGCGGAAAAATGCAAGCGCCTGCGGCGGGTGATTTCCAGAGGAAAAACCGACTTTAACCCTCCCGTAACTTCCCGCCAGTTTTGTGCTTGTTTTTTGAAACTCCCCTCGCACGCTGCGAAAAATTTCCGCTCTCATGGCCAAAGCAACTTCTACTCTCAGCTGGTGTAACGTTCGTCTTGGTGACGACCATAATTGGTGGGTCACCGAGACCAGCGATCCCGTGCGCTGGGATGTCGACGGCCTCAGTATCATCGACCCGCGCCAGGTCACCCATCTGATCGAGCTCGTCGATCCCCTCCGCGATTACGGCTTCGACCAGGATATGTTCGATGCCGCCTTCATCCCCTTCCGCATCGAGAAGGACCTCGGCGCCGGCAAGGTCCGCCTCAAGCGCGTCAAGGAGTCCATCGTCGAGTCCGAGGACAAACTCTTCGCCTTGGCCGACACCCTCGACGAGGAAAACGGACCCTACGCCGATCTTCTCGACCATCTCACCCGCTGCCGCGTGAAGATGCTCAACGATCTCTTTAAGTTCGAGTCCAAGCTCTCCGTCGACGAGGTCGAGGACGAGATTCGCGAAGACCAAAACAGCCACTTCATCGAGGGCCGGGCGGTCCACACGTTCGAGGAACTTACCGCCATTCTTGATTTCATGCCCGCCGGCTACGACGCCGACGACGAGGCTTCCGCCAAGGGCGCCGAGGACGAGGAAGACGAAGATCTGCCCGAGATCGACGCCGCCGAGGAAGAAAAATTGAAGAACGACGAATCCCTCAAGTGGGACGGGGACGACGACGACGGCGACGAGGACGCCAAGAAGAAAGACAAAGACGAAGATTCTGACGACGAGGACGAAGACAGTCCGAAAAAAACCAAGGACGATGACGAGGATGAAGACGAAAAGCCGAAGAAAGCGGCCAAGAGTTCCAAGAAACGATAGCCCTCGTTGCGCCCTTTCGGCGGCGGTTTACTCCCGCCGCTTTTTTGTGTCCACCATCGGCCCCTCTCCAAGCCGGCGTTGCCTTTCCCTCGGCCTTCTTGCACGAGATGAAGTCATGGTCACCTTCCCGCGCCTCCGCCGTTTCACCCTCTGCGTCGCCTCGCTCGCCCTTTTCGCCGGCTGCGCGACCGACGAGATCAAGGGCACCAACCCCGTGATCCCCACCGCCGCGACGACCGCCCAGCTCCGCCCCGGCGACAGCCTCACGATCGCGCTGCAGGGTGTCCCCGACCCGTCCACCAACTCGGTCCAAATCGACGATCAGGGCCTGATCACCCTGCC
>JBDNFZ010000077.1:0-3571 GCA_041689555.1 Opitutaceae bacterium
ACCACAAAGCCATTCGCGATCCGCCCGACCGTGATCGCACCGTAATACGCCGCTGTCGCCATCGCCGCCGTCGCCGGCTCAAAGCCCCGCGCCACGATCAGGATCGATCCCGCCCACAACCCCGTCGTCAGCTCCGCCCCCACGTAGATCGCCAAAATCGCGGGCGACAACCAGCCCGCAAACGAGTTCGCGCCGAGAGTCGGTTCGCCCACGCCGCTCCGGCTCCCGCTCGCCGCCACCAACCGTTCCGGCGCCCGCGCCCAGAGCCCCAGCGTCAGCAAAAACAATCCCGCCAAGACGAGTTGCGCGGTCCCGAGCGCGACATAGCCCCCGCGCCAACCCGTGCCTTGGCTCAGCGCGAAGCCGATCACCAGCGGCCCGCTCGTCGCCCCGATACCCCAGCACGCATGCAGCCAGTTCATCTGCCGCCCGCTGTAGTGCTGCGCCACAAACCCGTTGAGCGCCGCATCCACCGCCCCCGCGCCCAACCCCAGCGGAATCATCGCCAACACCAATCCCGCGAGACCGCCCACCTGCGACAGCGCCAGCAACGCCAGCCCCGTCGCCGCCCCGCTTACCAGCACCACCGGCCCGGTGCCAAACCGCCCCACCACCTGCCCGCTCGAAAACGCCGCCGCCGCCGCCAAGGCCGTGATCACGATCATCAGCCCGCCCGCATAGCCGATCGGCAACCGCAGCTCCGGATACATCTGCGGCCACGCCACCCCGAGCGTGCCGTCCGGCAAGCCGAGGCTCACAAAACCCAGATAAATCACCGGGAGCAGAAAAATGGCATGGCGCCGCGCCGACATCGCCCGCCAGCCAGACACAATCCCGCTCACTTCCGCAACCCCGCGCCTAACGCTGGTTCGCCGTCGCCCAATGCAACCGCTCGCGGTCGATTTTGAGCCGCTCGTTGCCCGGGTGCGCCTGCATGCGAACTTCGGTCTCGGACAACGCCGCCGACAACACCGCGTTGGGATTCCCGGGCCGACCGAAATCAAAGCCCTGCAATGCCGCATACAGCGCCTGAGTCTGCGGGACGCTGCGCGAGACGACGGTCTTCACACGCGCGCGGGTCTTCACCGGTTCGGGATCAGGCTGGACCGCGAGGATCGGCCCCTTCTCCAGCAGCGCCAACAGCAGCGCGTTTCGCCACGTCAGCCAACGCCCGAGCTCGGCCCGGGGCGAGCGGTCGAGTTCGATATCGTAGCCGATGGCCGCCGGCACGCGGATCTGCATCGCCATCTGGTTGGAGAGATAGGCCCGCGGAAAATCCGCCGCCGCGAAATCAAGCCGCGCCAAGTCGGCCCAATGCTCAAAGGGCGCCCCATGGTAGAGCGCCTCCGCCCACGCGCGCCGCGCCTGCTCGGGTTGCTTCCGTTTTTCGGCCCCCTGCGCCACCTCGACCAGGTAGTCCGCCCGGTAATATTCGCTCTCGGTGAGCTCAAAAGCATCCACGGCCAGCACCGCCTGCCGTGCATCGCTACCCGACGGCAGCTCGAGCGCCTGCGCCACCCGCAGCCGCGCGTGCAGGCGCTTGCCCGCCGTCTTTATCGCGAGATCGAGCCACTTCTTACGCAGCGCCCCGTTGTGCCCGCGGGCGGCGCGCGAAACTTGGAGCGCCACCTCGCTCATCAGATTGGGATAGCCCGCCGCCGCCCGCGCGATCGAGGAGTCGTTGCCCGCGCGCGCCTCGCGATTCGCCTCGTCGTCCGGCGCGGCGCTGCCCGCACAATCGCGCACCGCGAAAAACCAGATCGCCAACTCCGTCAACGAAGTCGCCTCGCCCTCCAGCGGGCGCTGGCCGGGAGCCGTCAACAGCGGCTTCGCCAGCGCCTCGAAGGCTTGATATTTCTCCGCCAGCCCGGGACCGCCGGTAAGCAGATAGGCCATCGCCACCTTCGCCGCCAGCAGCGCCCGCATCTGCGCCGCCTCCGGGTGCCCGGCCTTTTGCAAAGCGCCCAACAGCTCCCGCGACGTGTCGATCCGCCGAGCCGGGGTGCCGCGCCAAGTCGGGCCGTAATCGGCAAAACTCTGCACCTGCAAAATCGCCGCGAGCGTGACCCGGTCGTCCGGCGCGAGCGCGAAAGCCGCGCGCACATCGCGGTCCCGCTCCAGCTCGAAGGGATCGTAGAGGCCCGTCACCCGCACGGATCGGTCCTGCCCCGCCGCCTGATCGCGGCGCGAGACGTTGAAGAGATTGCCGTATTGCAGCGATTCGTCGCGCCGACCCGCTTGGTTTTCCTCGATGAACACCTCCGTGAGCCCGTCCCACGCCTGCGCCCGCTCTGCCGGCGCGCGGGCATCCTTGGCGTTGGCCGCGAGCGCCGCCGTCTGGATCTTGAGCCGCTGAGCCGCACGCGACGGAGCAAAGGTCCGCCCGACCGTGCCGCCGGATTGGCCCGGGGGCGCCCACCGCACCGCGATGTCCGGATCATTCGGATTCGTGAGCGAGACCGCGCCATACTTGGTCACGATGCCCGTGAATAGCGGCGCTTCCTGAGCGCCCATGCCAGCGTTGAGCCCGACGGCGAACGCGGCCAGGAAAAGAGTAATTTGTTTCATCATGTGATCGCAGGAAGCCACGGCGGTCACTCCGCCGCGAGCCGCCCCATCCATCGACGCTCTCCGTCCCCGCTACAACTCATCATCGCTCGCCCCCGGCGGCGCGCTCGCGGCCGGATCGCTCCGCACGCGCGCCAGCCAGCCGGCGATCAACGGTTCGCGCGCCGAAATCGCCGCCGCCCGCCCGCCCTACCAGATCGCCTTGGCGAAATGCGCTCGGAGAGTCTCGTCCTTCGTCACGAGCCCGGCGTTGCGCGCCGCCGCATGACCGCAGATCAACCGGTCAAACGGGTCGCGCGTCCAGTCCATACCCAGGGCCGCCGCCACCGCATCGGCCATCGGCAGCGCGCACACATGGAGACCGAGGTCGAGCGCCAGCGCCGTCCGGATTTTCTCCGGCTTCACCGATATGCGCCCGATCTCCCGCAGATACTGGAGCTCCAACAATACCATCGGCGAAATCCGCAGTTCCTGGCTCTCGACCGCCGCCCGCGCCTTCGCGCTCAACCGTTCGGTTTCGCCCGCGTAAAGCCACACCACCGTGTGCGTATCGAGGTAGATCACGGCTTCCACGCCGCCGACCAATCATTGTGCACCAGCGCCTCGGGATCGCCCACGATGCACTTCCGCCTCGGCAACCCGCCCAGCTTCCGCGCCCGCGTTTCCGGCGTGATCTTGAGCACACCGCCCTTGCGCAAGATCTGCACCGTCTCTCCCGTCTCCGCCACATGGTCGATAATCTTGAAAAGGTTGGCGCGCAACCGGGTCGCTTTGACTTTCATGTCCGCAAATTAAAAACACGGACGCTTTCGTCAAACGTGATTCCCCGTGTCTCCGGGCCCGACGATATCGCGCCTACAAATCATCATCGCTCGCCCCCGGCAGCGCGCTCGCGGCCGGATCGCTCCGCACGCGCGCCAGCCAGTCGGCGATCAACGGTTCGCGCGCCGTGATTTCCCCCGGCCACGGTGCGGCCACCAGGTCGATCACCCGCAGCGCCCCG
>JBDNFZ010000078.1:0-5118 GCA_041689555.1 Opitutaceae bacterium
GACTCGAAGATGAGAGCCGGGAAACACACGTTCACCACCAGCCGCAGCAGACTTTTCTCCGCGTCCCCCTCGATCCAGTGCACCCGCCGCACCACCACCCCGATCGCGATCAACGCAAACACCGGAAGGATGAGCTGCAGCAGTTGCCAGTAGGACATCATGAGAACCGCCGTCAGCACACGATTCCCCTACTCTTGCCGCAAGTGCCAACCCACGATTGTTCCGCGGGACGCGGCGCGGCCGCGGTTCATCACACGACCGACCGCGGTTCTGGCCGCCGCCACCCTACGCCCTCATTCCCCCGCCATCGCCCGGCCCGCCAGCCAGCCCGTCGTCCACGCCGACTGAAAGTTGAATCCGCCCGTTACGCCGTCGATGTCGAGCACCTCGCCGGCGAAATGCAGCCCCGGACACAGCCGACTCTCCATCGTCCGGAAATCCACCTCGCGAAGCCGCACGCCGCCGCACGTCACAAATTCGTCCTTGTTCGTGCTCTTGCCGCTCACCGTAAACTCCGCCGCGCACACCTGCGTCGCCAAGGTCGCGAGCGCCGCGTTGCCCGCATTCGTCCACGGCGTCGTCGCCCCGATTCCCGCAGCCACGACCAGCCGCTCCCAAAAACGCTGCGGCACGCCCGCTACCGGACTCCAAGTCGTCACCTGCTTCTTCGGGTTCTTCTCCCGAGCGGCGGCCAGCTCCCGCACGAGTGTCTCCCGCGTGTGATCCGGGGAAAAATTCACCGCCAGCGTGAACTTGTAATCCATCGCCGCCAGCTCCCGCGCCCCCCACGCGGAGATTTTCAAAATACCCGGACCGCTCAGTCCCCAATGCGTCACCAGCAGCGGCCCTTCCTCGCGCAGCTTCGTCCCGCGCACGCTCGTCTCCACGCGCTCGACCGACACCCCCGCGAGCCCTTCGAGCCGCGCGTCCTTTCCGACGTTGAACGTAAACAGCGACGGCACCGGCGGCTCCACCTCGTGCCCGAATTGCCGCGCGATCACCAACCCCGCCGACGATTTGTTTCCTCCCGTCGCGAGCAAGACCCGCTCCACTTCGATCCGCTCACCCGTCGTCAGCTCCATTGCAAACGTCGTCTCCAACTTCCGCACACCGCGCACCCCCACGCCCGTCACCACGCGCACGCCTGCGCTCGCGGCCGCGCGTTGCAGGCAATCCACGATCGTCGCCGAATCATCCGTCACGGGAAACATCCGCCCGTCGCCTTCGGTTTTGGTTTCGACTCCGCGCGCCGCAAACCACGCCACCGTATCGCGCGGCTGAAACCGAGAAAACGCCCCGATCAATTCCCGCCCGCCGCGCGGATATTTCTTCACGAGCTCGCGCGGGTCGAAACAGGCATGGGTCACGTTGCACCGTCCGCCGCCCGAGATCCGCACCTTGGCCAACAGATGGGCCGTCGCCTCGTAGAGCGTCACCTCACCGCCCGGGCACTTCCCGCCCGCGCCGCCCAACTGCTCGGCGCAGGCGATGGCCGCGAAAAACCCCGCCGCCCCGCCGCCCACGATTACGATGCGCTTGTGCCCCGCCATACGCGCACCCTGCCCCGCCCGTCCTCCTGCGCCGAGTCGAAAAATTTCCCGGTCCGCGAGCCCGGTCTCCCACCGCGTGCACAAAAAAGCGCCGGCGATTCTCGGATCGCACGGCGCCTCGTGTCGTTAAAGCCGGCCCGATTTGAAGACCGGGCCCGCCGGCTTACTTCTCCTTGCGACCGCGAGCGGGCGCGGGCATCGCGTCAAACTTCGCCTGCTGCTCGGGCGTGAGCACCGCACGCACTTGGTCACGCGTGGACTTCATCGCGTCGACGGCTTTGCCGCGTCGTTCCCCGGCCGGGATCTCCTTCATCGCCGCGGCCTCCTTGGCCCAGATGGCGGTGACTTTTTCTTTCTGATCCGAAGAAAGACCGACCGCCGCGTCGATGGCGTTCATGCGTTGTTTGGCCATGCCGGCGGCGCCTCGCTTACCCTTCTCGCCCTTTTCGCCTTTCTGGTGTTTCGGCGCGGGCGCGGGCTCGTCGGCGGCGCGGGTGATCGGCGCGGCGGCCAGAAGGCCGAGCGCGAGGAGGGTGAGACAGAATTTTACGTTGGATTTCATGGGAATAGATTTCGGGTTGGATTTCTTTGGCGGCGGAATTGCCGTGCGGGAAATGACGCCGCGTCGTGCCGCCGGTTACGCCGAATCTTTCGCGAGCTTGCCGCATCGCACGTCCGACCGCACCGTCGCCGGCCATGATCGAAGTGTCGGCACTCACCAAGCGCTATGGCGACTTCACCGCCGTGCGCGATCTCTCGTTCGCCGTGCAGCCGGGCGAAGTGCTCGGCCTCGTCGGCCCCAACGGCGCGGGCAAGACCAGCACGCCGCGCAGCCTCGCCGGCATCATTCCCGCCAACGGCGGCAACGTTCGCATCTGCGGCGTCGATCTCGCCGCCGACCCCGTCGCGGCCAAGCGCCGGCTCGCGTTCTTTCCCGATGAACCCCGCCTCTTCGACTACCTCACCGTGCGCCAACACCTGAATTTCGTCGCGCGCATCTACGGCGTCGCGAATCACGAGGCCGTCGCGCAAACCCTCCTCGAGGAACTCGAGATCGCGGAAAAAGCCGACCACCTCCCCGGCGAACTCTCCCGGGGCATGAAGCAGAAACTCGCGATCGCCTGCGGCCTATTGCACGGCCCGAGCGTCATGTTCTTCGACGAGCCGCTCACCGGGCTCGACCCGCTCGGCATCCGCCGCATGAAAGACTCCATCCTCCGCCGCGCGCGCGAGGGCGCCGCCATCGTGCTCAGCTCGCACCTGCTCGGTCTCCTCGAGGAAGTCTGTTCCCATGTGCTGATCCTGAAAAAAGGCGGGAAGATCGCGCACGGCACGCTCGCGGAGATTTCCGCGCAGTTCGCGCACGGCGAGACCGGCGTGAGCCTGGAGGAAATCTTCATCCGCGCCACGGGCGGCTCGGAAAACTGAGAGGTCAGAAATCAGATGTCAGATGTCAGAAATTAGAGATCAGCTCTCAACCCTCTCCCTCCGACCTGTTGCGTCTCCCTCCCGACATCCGACATCTGACCTCTGACCTCTGACCTCTGCCTTCCGATCTCCGACGTCTCTCCTTTTCCACCCCGACTCCTTCCCGATGCTTGGCGCCCTGCTCTACTTACGGCTCACGTCTCTCTGGAACCTCGTGCGGTCCCGCTTCCGCCGACTCCGCCAGCCCAAGTATCTTTTCGGCGCGATCATCGGCATCGCCTACTTCTACTTTATCTTCTTCCGCCCGCTGGGCGGCTCAGGCCGCGCCGCCGGGCCCGCGTCGTCCGGCCTGCCGTTGGCCCAATTTTCCGCCGGCGACCTGGCGGCCATGCTCGGCGTCTTCGGTGCCTTTGCGCTGCTGGGGATCGGACTCTTCGCGTGGCTGTTGCCCTCGGCCAAACCCGGGCTCGCCTTCAGCGAGGCCGAGGTGGCGTTTCTTTTTCCCGCCCCGATTTCCCGGCGGCGGCTGGTTCATTTCCGCCTGCTCAGCGCCCAGGTTCGCATTTTATTTTCCGCACTCTTCTTCGCGCTGATCTTCAGCGGCTGGCGCGCGCTGGGGGGCAACTTCCTGATCCACGCCCTAGGTTGGTGGATCATCCTCACCACGGTCAACCTGCATCTCACCGGGGCCGCCCTCACTATCACGCGCCTGATCGACCGGGGCATCGGTGTCTGGCAGCGCCGCGGACTTGTGCTGGCCGGGGTCGGCGTCATCGGGCTGGTCTCGGCGTTCTTCATCTGGCGCGACGCCCCGCCGTTCCCGGCGGCGCTGCCCGGCCCAGCCGCTTTCTTCGGCTGGCTGGCCCGGGTCCTCGACACCGGGCTCCTCCATTGGCTTCTGCAACCCGGCCGGCTCGTGCTGGCGCCGTTCCTCGCCGCCGATACCCGCGCGTTCTTTTTCGCTCTCGGCCCGGCCGCGCTGATCCTCGCCGCCCACTACGTCTGGGTTTCGCGCCTCGAGGTTTCGTTCGAGGAGGCCTCGCTCGCCTACGCGGAGAAGCGCGCCGCCCGCCTCGCCCGTTTTCAAGGCGGCAACTACCGGCTCGGCGAAACTGCGGCCAAGCCGCGGCGCGAACCGTTTGCCCTCCGCGTGCCGGGTCGCCCCGAGCTCGCGTTTCTCTGGAAGAACCTGCTCGGCACCCGCCCTTATTTCAACGGGCGCGTCTGGCTGGCCTGCGCCGCGGTGATCGCGGCCGGCGTGCCGTGGATCGTGCGCCTCGACCCACGCTCGCCCTTCCCGATCATCATCGCGTTCGTCGCCGCCGTTTTTGCCGCCTACACGCTCCTGCTCGGCCCGCAACTCGCGCGCCAGGATCTCCGGAGCGATCTGCCCAACTCCGATATCCTGAAAACCTACCCGCTTGCCGGTTGGCAGATTATCCTCGGGCAACTGCTCGCGCCGATCGCGATCCTGAGCGGTCTCCTCTGGCTCGCACTGCTGGCCGCCACCCTCGCGCTGGAGCCCCGCGCCGCGACGATCCCGTGGCTCACCCCCGGGTTCCGCTTCACCGCCGGTCTCTGCGCCGCGGCCACGGTGCCCGTCCTTTGCGCGTTGCAACTTCTGATTCCGAACGCAGCCGCGCTGTTATTTCCCGCGTGGTTTCAAGCCGGCCGCACCCAAGGCGGCGGCATCGAGATGATCGGCCAACGTCTCATCTTCGTCCTCGGGCAGATGGTCGTGATTCTTCTCTCGCTCCTGCCCGTGGTGATCGGCGCCGGACTGGTTATCTTCGCCACCCAATGGATCGTCGGTGCCGCCGCCGCCGTCATTCTCGGCACCGGTCTCGCCCTCGTCATCCTCACCGCTGAGATCTGGTGCGGTCTTTGGTGGCTCGGCGAGCGCTTCGAACGCTTCGATCTCGCCACCGAACTCCGTCCCTGACGCCGACCATGACGCTCGACCAACTCACCGCCCTCGCCGCCGATACCGTCGTCGCCGCCCAGCGCAGCCTCCCGACCGCCCTTCGCCCGCTCGCTCTCGCCGTGCCCGTCCATTACGAGGCTCTCCCCGACGCCGACCTCCTCGCCGAGGGCTTTCCCGACGATATTCTCGGGCTCTTCTCCGGCAGCGCCCACGGCA
>JBDNFZ010000079.1:0-5752 GCA_041689555.1 Opitutaceae bacterium
CATTTTCTTTTTTCTCCGTGCTCATTCGCCCGCGCGCTCCTGCGGAAACTTCTGGTCGAGGTAATCCTGCAAAATCAGCGTCGCCGCCCGCGAATCCACGATCCCGCTCGCCCGCACTTCGCGTCGCCGGCCTTTCGCGATCGTAGACTCGGCCTCGTGGCTCGTGAGCGTCTCATCGACGAGATGGACCGGCAGCGCCAGTTCCCGTTTCAAGCGCGCCGCAAACGCGTCGACTTCCTTCGCCTTGAAACCCGCCGTCCCGTCCATGTTCAACGGGTAGCCCACGACGAGATCCGTCGCCCGTCGCGCCCGGATCATCGCGACCATACCCGTCCACCGCCGCTCCGGCTCCGCCTCGACTTGCGCCGGCAACGGCGTGGCCACGCCCAGCTCGTCGCCGTAGGCGAGTCCCAGCCGGCGCGTGCCGTAGTCGATTCCGATGAAACGCATCGCCGCCACTTCGCCCGGGCTGCGCGCCCGGCGCAAATTCATTTGCGACCCGTCCGCGCCCGGCTCTCTTTGCCCTATGGCCGCCGCCTCGCCCCACCTCTCGCCCGCCGAGCTCGCGCGCTACAGCCGGCACCTCTTGCTCTCCGAAATCGGCGTCGCCGGACAACACCGGCTCGCCGCCGCCCGCGTCCTCGTCGTCGGCGTTGGCGGCCTCGGCAGCCCCGCCGCCCTTTACCTCGCCGCCGCCGGCGTCGGCACGCTCGGCATCGCCGACTTCGACCGCGTCGAGACCCACAATCTCCAGCGCCAGCTCCTCCACGACGATGCCTCCGTCGGCGAACTGAAGGTCGTCTCCGCCGCCCGCCGCCTCCGCGCCACCAACCCGTTCATCACCGTCGTCGAACATCCGGAGGGCGTCACCGCCGCCAACGCCCTCGCGCTCTTCTCCGCCTACGACATCGTCGTCGACGGCACCGATTCCTTCGCGACCCGCTACCTCAACAACGACGCCGCCGTCCTGACCCGCCGCACCCTCGTCTACGGCAGCATCTACCGCTTCGAGGGCCAGGTCTCCGTCTTTGATCCGGCCCGAGGCGGCCCCTGCTACCGTTGCCTCTTTCCGACTCCGCCCGCCGCCGGCTCCGTGCCCAACTGCGGCGAAGCCGGCGTGCTCGGTGCCCTCTGTGGCGTCATCGGCAGTCTGCAGGCCCTCGAGGCGATCAAGCTCATTGCCGGAATCGGCGAATCTCTCCGCGGTCGGCTCCTCACCTACGACGCGCTCGTGCAATCGTTTTCCACCCTGAAGATCGCCCGCGATCCCGGCTGTCACGTTTGCGGCGACCGGCCCTTAATCACTCGTCTCGACCCCGCCGCCTACGACTTCACCTGCGCTCCCTCGATCGTTCCCGAATCTATGTCCGACACCGCCGTTCCCCTCGAAATCAGCGTCGAAGAAACCCAACGCCTCCTCGCCACCGCTCCCGCCGACACCATGCTCATCGACGTGCGCGAGCCCTACGAGATGGAAATCTGCGCCATCGCCTGCGCCGAGCCGGTCCCGATGCGCCAGATTCCCGAACGCGTCGGCGATCTCCCGCGCGAAAAGCATCTCCTCATCCATTGTCACCACGGCAGTCGCAGCCTGCGCGTCACCGAGTATCTCCGCGCCGAGGGCTTCCCGCGCGTGAGCAACGTCGCCGGCGGCATCGAGGCCTGGGCCGTGCAAATCGATCCGACGCTCCGGCGCTATTGAACCGCCCGCGACGCAGACCGGGACTACAGCAATTCCCCCTGCACGCCGCCCGGCGGGTGCGCGCCGATAAACTTGCCGTAGCGCTCGACCCAATCGTCCAACTTCTCGCTGTAGAAATCTCCGTCGTAAGGCGACGTCGCCGGGTCGAACGCCGCCACCGGCCGCGCGCGCTGCCAGTCGCTCGTCTGCCCTTTCTGCTTCGGCGCGACGTAGTAGGCCACCCGATCGCCCATGCGCGGACGCGGATTCATCTGGAGCGCCGCCTCCGCCGAAGCGCGGCGCGGCTTGCCTCCCTCCGCGACAAAACGTTCGTAGGCGTCCGGGTTCATCGCGAGCGATTCGCTCTTCGCCACCTCAGCCACCGGCAACGCCCGCGCCGCCAACTGCGTCCGTAACTCCCCGAGCAGCGCGAGCGGAGACTCCGTCGTCGCCCCCACCAAAAAACGCAGCAGTTGCCGCGAGAGTTTCTTCAAAAACGGTTCGATTCCCCGCGAGCGCAGCGCACTGCCCCGCAACGTCATTTTTTTCCCGTCGTAGAGCGCGTAGTTCTTCGCCTTGTAACAAAACATCGCGGTGTAACGGCCGTCGTATTCCAGTTCGATCCCCGGCGGCAGCGTCGGCGCCACCAGCTCCAGCAGCCGCTCCGGCGCTTCGTAGTGCGCTTCCGACGACAGGTAAATCCCGTCGGTATCCGCCTCGAGGATCGTGCAGCCTTGCCGCGCAAACTCGTCGATCAGCGCCTGCAACAGCTCCCGCCCCCGCCGCGTCACCTCCGCTGCCAGCTCGCCGTCGCCGAACCGAGCGCCCGAGAAACCCAGGTAGCCGTAGAACGAGATGATCAGGATTTTGAACGACGTCTGCCGCGCCTGCGCCTCCGCCCGCTCCTCGGCGGTCGGCGCGTTGCGGGCGAGCAATTTGAATTTCAACCGATACTCGCGCAGCGATTTCAGCAGCGGGATGAACACGCCCAGCGCGTCGTTCCGCGGATTCCGCCCGATGGCCAACAACAGGCTCGGGTAGAGCGAGGCCACATCGAAGTGCAGGACATGCTTGAAGACGCCTTCCTGGTAGCTCCGCGTAAACCCACCGTCGAAGGGCGCGACTTCCAACGGCACCGGCACCGCCTGCCGGGCATGATAGTATTCCTCCAGAAACAGCAGGTCGATTTTCGCCGTCGTGCCCCTCAGCGTCGCCTCCTGGAGCATGATGGGGAAGGTCCGCGTCTGCTCGAAATACGTCGGCAACAGCAGGTCCGCCAGCCCCTGCGTCTCCCGCAGATCGTCCTCGAGGTAGGCCGTGAAGCGCGCGCGGTCCGCCCAAAATGTCTCGGCGATCTTGCCTCCGTCCAGATACGTCCGGTCCCCGGCTTCCTCGTCCGTGATCCCGAAATACAACGCGACGTCCTTCAGCCCGTAGGCCGTCAGCTCCCGCGTCGTGATGTCGTAGATCTGCACGAGCAGATAAGTGTCCACGACGGCGCGGCCCGGCAGATCGCAGCGCGGGAAATCGATCCAGCGTTCCGCAACCTTGAGCCGGCTATTGCGAAACTCCGCCTTCTGCCCGAATCGACCCCACGCGCAGGGAACCTTATGCCGCCGCGCTCGCTGCCGCAGGAAATCGAGGTCGAATTTGAAAATGTTGTGCCCCTCGATCACGTCCGGATCGAGCTCCGCCAACGCCGCGTTCAGCCCGAGCAAAAGTTGTTTCTCCGCCGCGTCCGTCGCCTCGGCCAGCAGCAGCAACCGGTTTTTTCCTCCGCAACGCAGGCTGATCGCCAACACCCGGTCCTCCGGCCGGCTCGCGTCGCTAAAACTCCCGTCCACCGACGACGTCTCGATGTCCAACTGACAACGCCGGAGCTGACCGAAGCCCAACTCGCGATATAGCCTTGCCCGTCGCTCGATCAGAAACTGGTTCTCCATCGGCCGGACCACGTCGAGTCCCACCGCGCCTTTCGTCGCTTTCACAAAAGCCTCGAAGTCCGCCAGTCCGTCCGCCCGCGCCAATTTCCCAAACGGCGCCTCGCCGCGGAGATCGTCCAGCGTGATTCCCGAAAAAGTCCCGACCGGCTCACCCCGCACCCACGCGAAGGGCTTCAGCGCTTCCGTGCGCTCGACCCGTCCTCCGGTCTCCGTCGCGACCGAGAGATGCACTTGCCCGGCGTCATCGACCCAAATCCCGCAAAGCGTTTCCTCGGCCGTCGTCGGCGGATTGCCCGCCGCCCGCTCCGGGTCGGCGCCGTTGGTTATGGGCCTCATGCTGAAAGAAAAGTGACACCCCGCCTGTGCCGTATGCCCAAAGGCTCAGGACCTTTTTAGGTTAAGGTGGGCGCCTCCTCCGCAGCGTCTGCTTTCCGGTTTACGGCCTAGCATCTTCCGCGACGGTTTTGGCTCCCGTAATAATTCTAAGGCAAAGAGCAGTTATTGAAAGCACCTCGAACACTGCAGGGTGTCGCGACGAAGGTAGGCCGCCGCTACCCGCCGTCAAACGCCAATCACGAATCGATGATGCTCGAGTCCAGGTGCTGGATAATCAGCTCCTGCACCGTCGCGAGAAACAGGTAACACATGAAAGCTTTTCGCACCGGCTCGCTCAGGTCCCCCAGCTCGACATCGCCGCCTTCGAGCGTGTCGTCGCCCAGCCCCCGCAGGAAAACCTCGCGCAGGCGCAGGCGCACCGCCGCGCAGGCCCGCACGATCGGCTCGGCATTGTCCTCGTCGAAGGCCACGATGCCCTCGGTGAAAAACTCGTCGTCAAAGAGGGCGAGCAGTTGCCCCACGTCGGCCTTCTGGTCGGCGAGCAGATCGCCGTGCCACGCATCGCGGAACTCCGGGTCCAGGTCCCCGAATTCCTGCGGGGCCGCCAGCTTACGCCCAAGGCCGTCCGCGAGTTCCCGGATCACATCCAGCAAGGGCGCTACCACCGGCAGGCTCAGCTTGACCTCAATGCGTTTCATCGGATTCGAGCACCGCCGTCAGGTGCCATTGTTGCAATGTGAAAACATAGGCCTCCGCCTTTTCGCGCAGCCCTGTCCACACCACCGAACGACCTTGTTCATGGACTTGCAGCATATGCCTGCGGGCGGTCGTCTCGTTGAAACCAAAGATCTTTTTGAAGACCAACATCACGTAGGACATGAGGTTCACCGGGTCGTTCAGCACTACGACCCGCCACCGCCCGCTCAACTCCAGTTCGGTGTGCGCGAGCGTCTCGCTTGCCGGCGAGGTTTTTGGCCCGGCCCGGATCATGCCGCTTTCGCCCGTGCTTCCGTCACCGCCGTTGCCAGCTTGGCCGCGATCTCCGCGAGCGGCACCTTGGCGACATCCTTCGCGTTGCGGGCCTTCAGTTCGACGATGCCGTCCTTGAGCCCCTTGCTGCCGATCGTGATCCGCAGCGGGATGCCGATCAGGTCCGCGTCCTTAAACTTCACTCCCGGCCGCTCGGCCCGGTCGTCGATCAACACGTCCGCCCCGGCCTGTTCGGCGGCGGCGCCCAATTGCTTCGCCAACCCCATCGCCTCGGGCGAGTCCGGGTCGAGCACGCAGATCAACACGTGAAACGGCGCGACATTCCACGGCCACACGATGCCGTCGGCGTCGTGGCTTTGCTCGATCACGGCCTGCATCGTCCGGCTGATCCCGATGCCGTAGCAGCCCATGACCATGAGGTGCGACTGCTTCTGGTCGTCCGTGTAAACCGCGCCGAATTTTTCCGAATATTTCGTGCCGAGTTTGAAGATATGGCCGACCTCGATCCCGCGTCGCACTTGCAGCGGTTGGCCCGACTGCGGGCACGGCTCGCCGGGCCGCACCCGCCGAAAGTCCCCGAACTTCGTGATCGCGAGATCGCGGGTCACATTGACGTTGCTCAAATGGAATCCATCGCGATTGGCCCCGGTCGTGCCGTTGCCGGTGATCCGGATCGCCTGGTCGGCGAAAACGCCCGCAAGCGCCTCCGGGTTCTTGATCGTGCCCTTGACCGCGCCGAGGCTCCCGGGCTTCGCGCCGAGCACCGGCTCGATCTCCTCCGGCGTCGCCGCCCTGAAAACCG
>JBDNFZ010000080.1:0-4330 GCA_041689555.1 Opitutaceae bacterium
AAAAACCAGGTCGACCTCTTCGACGGCATCGTCCAAGCACTGGCCGCTCAGCCTTGGCTACCGCCGAAACCCCCGCCCGTTTCCCAAGCCCAAGCACCGCCAAACTCACCTCAGGCTAAAGTTGCCGCCTGAGCAGTTACACGATTTTTTCGTATCACAATATAGGGATGTGTTGATATTCGCCTTGCATGCGAGGGTTTCGCCCGGTTTATTTGTGTCCTCTCTCTTATGGCAAACACATTTGTTTTCTCATCCGAGTCCGTTGGCGAAGGCCACCCGGACAAAGTCGCCGACCTCATTTCCGACAGCGTCCTCGACGCCTGTCTCGCGATCGACAAGACCAGCCGAGTGGCTTGCGAGACGTTCGTTAAATCGAACATCGTCGTCGTCGGCGGCGAGATCACCATTCCGAAACTTCAAGACAAGAAAACCGGCAAGACCAAGGCTCTCGAAGAGGCCATCAATCTTGGTAAAATCATCCGCGACGCTATCCGTCACATCGGCTACACTAACGATGACGATGTGTTTCACGCCGACACCGTTTTCATCAACAATTACCTGACCGCGCAGTCCGCCGATATTTCCCAAGGCGTCGACGCCAAGAAGGTCGAAGGCAAGAAGACCGCCGAACAGGGCGCCGGCGACCAAGGCCTGATGTTCGGCTACGCTTGCAGCGAGACGCCCGAGCTCATGCCCACGCCTGTCATGTTTGCCCACCGCCTCGGCCGCGAGCTCACCAAGATCCGCAAGAGCGGCAAGGTGAAGTGGCTCCGCCCCGATGCGAAGTCGCAGGTCTCCGTTCGTTATGTTGACGGGAAGCCCACCGAGGTCGTGAACGTCGTGATTTCCACTCAGCACACCGCCGATGTTTCCCACGCCGAGATCGAGGCGTTCCTCATCAAGAACGTCGTCAAAAAGGTCATTCCGGCCTCGATGCTCAACGAGAAGACCGAGTATCTGATCAACCCGACCGGCCGCTTCGTCGTCGGTGGTCCGCAGGGCGATTCCGGTCTCACCGGCCGCAAGATCATCGTGGACACTTACGGCGGCTGGGGCCGTCACGGCGGCGGCGCCTTCTCGGGCAAAGATCCTTCGAAGGTCGACCGGTCGGCCGCCTACATGGCCCGCTGGGTCGCCAAAACCATCGTCGCGTCCGGTCTCGCTTCCATCGCGGAGCTGCAAGTCGCCTACGCCATCGGCCACCCGAAGCCCGTGAGCGTTTACGTTGATACGTTCGAGACCGGCACCGTCGCCGACTCGATCATCTCCGAAGCCGTGCAACAGGTGTTCAGCTTTAAGCCCGCCGACATCGTCAAGCAGCTCAACCTGCTCCGTCCGATCTACCGCGAGACGACCAACTATGGCCACTTCGGCAAAGCCGGCCTCCCGTGGGAAATCACCAACAAGGCCGCCGCGCTCAAGGCCGCCGTCAAAGCCCTTTCTAAATAACAAACTCATCCGCTCGCCCCGCGAGCCACCTCTCATCATGGCCAAATCCGCTCCTGCAAAATCCAAAGCCGACTTCCACGTCAAAGACATCACGCTCTCCGACTGGGGTCGCAAAGAATTGAACGTCGCCGAGCACGAAATGCCCGGCCTCATGTCGCTCCGCAAAAAATACGGTGCGAAGAAACCCCTGAAGGGCGTCCGCGTCACCGGCTCATTGCACATGACGATCCAGACCGCCGTCCTCATCGAGACGATGGTCGAACTCGGCGCCGACGTGCGTTGGGCCTCGTGCAACATCTTCTCGACGCAAGACCACGCCGCCGCCGCCATCGCGAAGGCCGGCGTGCCCGTCTTCGCCTGGAAGGGCGAGACTCTCGAAGAATACTGGGACCTCACTTGGAAAGCCGTCAGCTTCCCCGGCGGCAAGGGCCCGCAAATGGTCGTCGATGACGGCGGCGACGTTACCCTCCTTCTCCACAAGGGCTACGAGCTCGAGCACGGCAGCGATTGGGTCAACACCGCCTCCGGCTCGCACGAAGAGCAGGTCATCAAAAACCTCCTGAAGAAAATCTCGAAGACCCAAAAAGGCGTCTTCACCGCGATGGTCAAAGAGTGGCGTGGCGTCTCCGAAGAGACCACCACCGGCGTTCACCGCCTCTACCAGCTCCATGAGCAGGGCAAGTTGCTCGTTCCCGCGATCAATGTGAATGACTCCGTCACGAAGTCGAAGTTCGACAACCTCTATGGTTGCCGCGAATCCCTCGCCGACGGTCTGAAACGCGCTACCGACGTCATGATTGCCGGCAAAGTTGCCTGCGTTTGCGGCTACGGCGACGTGGGCAAAGGCTCCGCGTTTTCCCTCAAGGGCTTCGGCGCCCGCGTCATCGTTACCGAGATCGATCCGATCAACGCCCTTCAGGCCGCGATGGAAGGCTTCGAGGTCAACACCCTCGAGAGCACCCTCGGTATCGCCGACATCTACGTCACCACGACCGGCAACAAGGACATCATCACGCTCGAGCACATGGCGAAGATGAAGGACCAAGCCATCGTCTGTAACATCGGGCACTTCGACAACGAGATCCAAGTGGACCGCCTCCACAAAGCGCCCGGCGTAAAACGCGTCACCATCAAGCCGCAATACGATCTGTTCACTTCCCCGAAGGGAAACAGCATCTATATGCTCGCGGAAGGCCGTCTCGTGAATCTCGGCTGCGCCACCGGGCATCCGTCGTTCGTCATGTCCGCCAGCTTCACCAATCAGACGCTCGCCCAGCTCGATCTTTGGAAGAACCGAGACACCTACAAAGCCGGTGTTTACCGCCTGCCAAAGCACCTTGATGAAGAGGTCGCCCGTCTCCACCTCGAGCGTATCGGCGTTAAATTGACGACGCTTACGAAGTCGCAGGCCGAATATCTCGGCGTGCCGGTAGGCGGCCCCTACAAGGCGGATCACTATCGCTATTGATTGCTCTTCGGTGCCGAAAGAGTCGGGCCGAAGAAGACACTGTCACCGAAGCGCCGAGCCCGATGGGCCGGCGCTTTTTCATGGCCTCGCCCTTGAACTGGCGGAGAGGGAGGGATTCGAACCCCCGGGACCTTTCGGCCCAATGGTTTTCAAGACCATCGCGATAGACCACTCTGCCACCTCTCCTTCAATGACTTACGCTGTTTAGGCTTTTGATTATTGTCATTTCATTGACAATCGGAGCATCATTTGCGACCGTTTGCGCATGAAAGCGACATCCGTGAAAGTGCGTTCCTATCGCCACTCAGCAACGTCAAAGTTCGTGGTGACTTGGAGCACGGGAAGCCGGCCGAGCGCGGTCGCCGTGACGGCATGGGAAAAGCAGAACCCCGGCGCGGCGGCGGAAGATAGGGCTCGGTATGCACGCGGGGACTGGACACGCCACCGGAAATTTTTTGGGAGAAAGGAGGAGGCTCGGGCGTTTGCTGAGGCGCAAAACACGAAGATTTCAAACGAGGGGCTGCGCGGCCTCGCCATTCCAAACGGGTTGCGCGAGATGGCCGTGGATTGTGCGGCCAAGCTCAAGCCTTTCGGCTATACCATCGACCACGCGGTCGTCCACTTCATCGAGCACATCAAAGCGACGCGGCGCAGTATTTCCGTTGCGGCCCTCATCCCCGAATATATTGCGGCAAAGAAGCAGAAAGGGAACCGCGAGCGGTCGTTGAAGGACATCGCGATTCGGCTGCGAGGCTTTGAAGCGGTGTTCGGGGCAAAGATCGTCGAGGGTATCACCGCCGGGCAGATCGACGACTGGTTGACCGGGCTTGGTTTGTCGGCGCAATCGCAGAACAACTATCGCGCCGTCGTGCGGGCGTTCTTCGCCTACGCGGTGAAACGTGACTACGCGAAGGCGAACCCGGTGGCGAAGATCGACAAGGTGAAGATCGCCGACAAGCCGGTGGCCATCTTCACGCCGGAGAGTTTGGCGAAGCTGATCGACAAGGCCGGCGACGACGTGCGGCCCGCGATTGTGATCGGGGCTTTCGCAGGGCTGCGCATGGCTGAAATCTTCCGGCTGGATTGGAGCGAGGTGGATTTGGCCCGGGGCTTTATCGAGGTGACTGCCGCAAAGTCCAAGACCTCTCAGCGCCGGCTCGTCACGATCCAAGAGAATTTGAAGGGGTGGCTTCGGCCATTCGCGGCGCGCACGGGGCCGGTCTGGCCCTTGGGCGAGGCGATGTGGCGGATGAAGATGGAGCCGGTTCGCGAGGCGGCGAAGTTGACGGTGTGGCCGACGAACGGTCTGCGGCATAGCTACGGCAGTTATCACCTCGCGAAATTCACCAACGCAAATGCGCTGGCGCTCGAAATGGGGCACACCACAACGAAGGAAATTTTTGCCCATTACCG
>JBDNFZ010000081.1:0-13332 GCA_041689555.1 Opitutaceae bacterium
CATGAAGCTCGCCGCGCAGACCCGCTACGCCGAGATCTCCGAGGATATCCACGCCATCTCCCAGTTGCTCCGCGCCTACTCCCTTTACGAGCGCGACGTCGAATACGTCGTCCAAGAAGGCAAGGTCATGATCGTCGACGAAAACACCGGCCGCGTCATGCCCGGCCGCCGCTGGTCCGACGGGCTCCACCAGGCCGTCGAGGCCAAGGAAGGCGTCATGATCGAGCGCGAGACCCGCACCTACGCGACGATCACGATCCAGAATTACTTCCGGATGTATGAGAAACTCGCCGGCATGACCGGCACCGCCGAGACCGAAGCCACCGAGTTTCAGGACATCTACCGCCTCGCCGTGCAGGTGATTCCCACGAACCAACCCTGCATCCGCGTCGATAAAAACGACTCCATTTTCAAGACCCGTCGCGACAAGTTCACCGCCGTCGTGACCGAGATCGAGGCCGCCAACAAGCGCGGCCAGCCCGTGCTGGTCGGCACCGTCAGCGTCGAGTCCTCCGAGGTTCTTTCGCGGATGTTGAAGCGCACCGGCGTGATCCACGCCGTGCTCAACGCCAAGTTCCACCAGCAGGAGGCCGAGATCGTCTCCCGCGCCGGCCAGCGCGGCGCCGTCACCATCGCGACCAACATGGCCGGACGCGGCACCGACATCAAACTCGGCGAGGGCGTCCGCGAACTCGGCGGCCTCATGGTCATCGGCACCGAGCGCCACCAGTCCCGCCGCATCGACCGCCAGCTCCGCGGCCGTTGCTCGCGTCAGGGCGATCCCGGCCTCACGAAGTTTTTCCTCTCCCTTGAGGACGAGCTCATGCGGCTCTTTTTGCAGGGCAATCTGGCCTCGCGTCTCATGGAGGGCTCGATGCAGGAGGGCGAAGAGCTCGAGCATCCGTGGCTCAACCGCTCGATCGAGAGCGCGCAGAAAAAGGTCGAGCAGCAGAATTTCTCCGTCCGCAAGCGTCTCCTCCAATACGACGACGTGCTCAACCAGCAGCGCGAGGTGATCTACGGCATCCGCAACGCCGCGATCCACGAGGATCGCCCCAAGGAAATCATCTTCGAGCAGGTGACCGAGGAGGTCGCCGGCCGCCTCTCCGTCGCCGGATTCGGGGAAAAGGGCGGCGCCACCTCCGCCGGCACCGAGAGCCTGGTCGGCTGGCTCAACACCCATTTCCCGATCGGCATCGCCGCCACCGAACTCACCGGCAACGACGTCGATGCGCTCGCCGCCAAGCTCGTCGAGCGCGTGAAGCAGGCCTACGGCGTCAAGGAATCCGTGGAGATTCCCGAGGCGCTGGGCGCGTTGGAGCGTTACGTGATCATCAACGCCATCGACCATCACTGGCAGGAGCACCTCACCGAGATGGAGAATCTCCGCCAATCCGTCGGCCTCCGCAGCTACGGGCAGAAGGATCCGCTCGTGGAATACAAGAGCGAGGCCTACAAGTATTTCGAGGAGCTGATGAACAACGTGCGGCTCCAGATCTGCACGGGTCTTTTCCGCAGCGCCTCGAACATCGAGAGCTTCGAGAACATGCTCTCCCTGCTCAGCCGCACCGCCCTCGCCGTCGGCCCGGCCGATGCGCCCGCCGCCCCGCGCCTCGAGACGAGCACGAGCGTGTCCGTCGGCGGCACCGCCGAATCCGGCCAGGCGGCCGAGCCCGAGGTGCAGTTGCCGAAGGTGACGATCCGCCGCGATACGCCCAAGGTCGGGCGCAACGAGCCTTGCCCGTGCGGTAGCGGCAAGAAATTCAAGAACTGCCACGGCGCGTGAGCCCGGCGGCGCCACTGCCCGAGGCGGATCCCTACGCCCCGCAGCCGTCGTTTTGGCGTGAGCACCGCCATGTCGTCGCGGCGGTCGTGGTTTTCATTTTAACGGTGGGGCTCACCGTGCTGGCGTTCCCGCCCTATCGGACCGCGGAATTCGCCTACGCCTGTCTCGTGCCCGGACTTTACTGGGCCTACCGGCGGCCCGGTTTCCGCCTCTACGCGACGACGATGCTCGGCGCGCAGGCGGTCGCGTGGACGATTTTGCTCGGCTGGCTGCACCATGTGACGTGGGCGGGCCTGTTTTTGCTCGGGCCGTTTATCGGCGTGTGGGTCGGCCTTTGGTTTCTCGCGGCGTGGTGGACGATGCCGCGGATGCTCGGTCGCAGGCACGCCGTGCGGCTGGTGGCGGTGCTCGGGCTGGCGGGACTCTGGTGCGTCAACGAATGGCTGCGCACGTTTGTCCTCAGCGGATTTCCCTGGCTCCCGCTCGCCTCCAGCCAATGGGAGCGCGTGAGCGTCTTGCAGATCGCGGCCTACACCGGACCCGGCGGGCCGGCCTTTGTGCTGGTGACGATGAACGTGGGCTTCGCCGCCTACGCCCACCGGTTGTTCTGTGAGGGCGTCACCGGGTTCAACAAGCGGAGCCAGGAGTTTTTTCTCGCGGTGTTTCTGCTTTTGGCCGCGCTCACCGTCCACATCCGGGAGACCTCGAACCGCGCCCTGTATCAGGTGCCGTTGGGCCGCGTCGCCTTCGTCCAGCCGTATATTCCGCAGGCCGTGAAATGGGATCCGGCCAAGGCGCCCGCGATCCTCGAGGCGCTCGAGCAGACGACGCTGCTCGCGGCCAAGACCCGGCCCGATCTGATCCTTTGGCCCGAGGCGGTGACTCCTTGGGCCGTGCGGGGCGATGCCGACGTGCGGGCGTTTGCCGAGTCGCTCGTGAAGCGGGCCGGATCGCCGCTCCTCATGGGCTCGATCGCCATCGAGGATCGCGGGCAGCCGACCGAGCGTTGGTATAACGGCGCGTTCGTCGTCTCCCCCGACCTCGGTTTGCAGACCGCCTATTACGCCAAGCGCCGGCTTGTGCCGTTCGGCGAGTTCGTGCCGTTTCGACCGGTGTTGGGCTGGTTGGGGAAGTTCGTCCCCATCGGCGAAGATTTCGCCCGCGGCGTCGATGCCGCGCCTCTGCTCGTGCCGATCCGGGGCGAGTCGATCGCCTTCGGCCCGCTGATCTGTTTCGAAGATATTTTCCCGGCCCTCGCCAGCGAGAGCGTGCGCTCGGGAGCCGACGTGCTGGTGGTCGCGACCAACAACGGCTGGTTCGGCGAGGGCGGCGCGGCCGACCAACACGCGGCGCACTCCGTCCTGCGCGCCATCGAGAACCGCCGCCCCGTGCTCCGCTGCGGCAACGGCGGCTGGAGCGGCTGGATCGACGAGTTCGGCAACACACGCTTCACCATGCGCGACAACCGCGGGAGCATTTATTTCCGCGGAGCCGAGATCACGAGCGTCTCGCGCGACTCCCGTTGGATCGGTCGCGAGAGTTTTTATACGCGCAACGGGAATTGGTTTTTGCTGCTGAGCCTGGGACTGGCGGCGGGCGCGTGGTTCCTCCTGCGAACGGCCCGTGGCGATAGATTCGCCGGCTGATCCGGGGTCGTTGTCGCTCGATTTTCGCCTGACAACCCCTTCGTCTCCGCAGACTTTTCCTCCCATGTCGCCCAAACTCCTCCGCCGCGCCGTCGACGCGCTCTCCACGTTCAAGATCGAGACGCCCTCGTGGGGTTTCGCCGACACCGGCACCCGCTTTGGGAAGTTTTTCCAAGATGCGGCCGCCATCGACATGAACGACAAGCTCGCCGACGCGGGCCAAGTCCACGCCCTCACCGGCTGCTGCCCCACCGTCGCCGTCCACGTTCTCTGGGATTTTCAACCCGGTCAGGATCCGAAAGCCGTCGCGAAACTCGCGCGCAGCCACGGCGTAAAGATCGGCGCGATCAACCCCAACCTTTTTCAGGACCAAGACTACAAGTGGGGCTCCTTCGGCCACAACGATCCCGCCGTCCGCGCCCGCGCGCTCAAGCACTGCACCGATTCCGTCGCCCTCATGTCCGGCACCGGCAGCGAGTATCTCTCCCTCTGGTTTGCCGACGGCACCAACTATCCCGGCCAGGGCAGCATCCGCGAGCGGAAGAAATTCTTCGAGGACTCCCTGCGCGCGCTCCATGCGAAACTCGGCCCCAAGCAGACGATGCTCGTCGAATACAAACCCTTTGAGCCCGCCTTCTACGCGACCGACATCGCCGACTGGGGCATGGCCTATCTCCTCGCCAAAAAAGCCGGCCCCCGCGCAAAAGTCCTCGTGGACACCGGCCACCACTACGTCGCGCAAAATATCGAGCAGATCGTCGCCTGGCTCCTCGATGAAGACATGCTCGGCGGCTTCCACTTCAACGACCGCCGCTACGCCGACGACGACCTCACCCTCGGCTCGATCGACCCGTATCAGGTCTTCCGGATTTTCCACGAGATCCATTCTTTCGCCGCCGACCGCGGCCGGATGCCGAAGATCGCCTACATGATCGACCAGTGCCACAACGAGAAGCCCAAGATCGAGGCGACGATCCAGACCGTGGTGATGGCGCAGGAACTTTACGCCAAGGCCGCCCTCGTCGATCACGACGCGCTGCGCCGCGCGCAGGCGAAGAACAACGTCGTCGACGCCGAGCTGCTCTTGAAAAAAGCCTTTTTCACCGACGTCGCCCCGGCCCTCGCCGCGTGGCGCAAAACGGAGAAACTCCCTGTCGACCCGCTCGCCGAGCACCGTCGGAGCGGCTACGAAAAAGCCGCCGCCGCCGACCGCCGCGCCCGCCGCAAGGCGATGGGCCTCGGCCAAGGCGGCAGCTTCGCCTGAGCCGGCGAAATTCCGTTAAGAGCCGAGAGCTGAGAGCCGGAGGCAAACCGGAAAGTGGCGGATACTCACTTTCCGCGCTGGGTCGGGCCGGAAATTAGTATTTCAGAAAATCGAGGACTCTCCCCGATGGGCCGGGCGCAACGGCTCGGCGATCGTGCCGCACGACGGCGGCTGCTCGACCTCATGCTTAGAATTCTTATCGGTATAAAGCTTGTTCGGGCCCCCGGCGGCACAGATTCGTTTTGCTTAACATCGCCAGAGGTCTTTTGATCGTCGGGTGGTCCACGATACCTGCGAGTGAAGAGATAACGCAGGTGCAAAACGTTCCGAAAACACGATCAGACAGCGACCGATCTCAAGGCGCCGCGCCCGATTCATTGTCGCTTCAGTCCGCATTACTGGCGTCGCTAGCCACTCGGCCATTCTCAACCGACGAGCTTCATGCGATGCCGTCGGTTCGCACTGCGAGTGCAGGCAATATCGCAACGGTGGCGCAAGAACTCGGGGCGCTTCAGCAGCGTGGACTCGTGGGGCGCCAAGTGCGTCATTGGACGTTGACGGTAAAAGGCCGGAGCGCCACCAAGCCGGATCAAACCGGTCCGAAATCTCGCCTAACGCTCCCCGCGAAAGAGGCACCTGCCAGGCCGTCTCTACCGGCGTCATATCCAGTCGGACCCCAATCCGCGCACGGAATTCCAGTCCGCAATCCGCCGACGCACGACAAACCGACGATTCGTCCTCATATCATTCAGGCGGAGGCGCCTGCCAAGACGGCCTCCCGGTGGTCCGAACCGTGGGTGCCCTTCCACAAGCTTCTTCACTATTACATCCGATGCGTAGAGGAAGATGAGCGGCCGGGCCTGAACTGCCTTTACGAAGACATTGGGAAAACGTGGATTCCGATTCCTCATATTCGCGAATGGTCACAGTCCGGCGACCCACGTCTGACGCTCCCACTCACTTCGTGGATGTCAGACTTCTTCCGTCTGGCCGCACAGACGACTGACCTGCCCGATTTCTACTACGGCTACCCCGTTGAAACATTTAGTTGGATCGACAAAGAGGATGCGAGTCTCAGGACGTTTCTCACTCCTGCTCTCCTTCAGCCCGTGAACCTCACCACTGAAGGCGGCCGGCTAGACATCCAAATGCGCGATACCCCCCGCCTGAACGAGCGGTGGCTTGAAGGCCACTTTTACAAGGAGCCCAAAGATGCTATCCTAAGCGCGGTTCGCTCTGCCTCGACCCGAGGGACCGGCACGCTTGCGCGCATGGTTGAAATTCTAACCCCGTTTCTGCGCAGCAATCGGACGATTCAACAACCTGATGCTTACAACCTTCGTCCGCTTCCCTCGAATTTCGAAGGCGAGCCCAATGGCCTTCGCAACTCGGCCATTCTGATTTCGAGCAAAAAACTGAAATATAGCCGCGGCCTGCTGGCAGAGCTGAGGTGGATCCGCGATCATGCATCGGAGGCGGAGTTGGAAAAGACCGCGTTACGATTCTTTTTTCGTTCGGCGACCAATCCGGAAACCAAAGCGAAAAAAGCGCGGCATCGCAGCTTCGCCGAAAGCCCGATCGCCACAGAGACGCAATTTCGGATTTCCGGCCTCAACTCCGAACAGCGGTCCGCCGTTAGCGCGGCATCAACTGAGCCCGTGACGTTGATTCTCGGACCGCCCGGAACAGGTAAGACAGATGTGGGCGCAGCCATCGCTATCCAACAATTTCTCACAGGGCGAAGCATGCTCTTCTGCTCGCGCAACCATGCTGCTGTCCGGGAATTCGCCTCCCGCTGCAACGGAGTTCCGGATTGCCCTGCATTAGTCGTGCAACCGGGCGCGGACGGGCAACCGGCTACCTACGCTGAAGCCGTCATCCAAATTCTGAATGCCTTGGCGCCGGAATCCCTCGAAAAATCCGCCTCCAGTCCCGAACTTGAGCGACTGCAAACGGATGCCAGCAGAACCAGTGCGATCCTGCGCGAGTTGGAGCACGTTTTTTCAATCCATCGCTCTCAGCACGAACGCGCAGCCAAAGCACACGGTCGCATCGACCGGCTCTCCAACCAAGTGCCCGAACATCTCAGATCAATTTCCGTAATTCCGGAATTTTCGGTGTGCTCGGAAATGAAAATCGGGGCACTGCACGATACGGTTGCCCGTCTTCGCACCGAGCTTTCGACTGCCGGATGGTCAGCCGACAAAATTCTCGCTATTTTACGAGGATTGATGCTCTCGGTCGCAACCCGTGGTGACTCTCGAATCTTGGCTGACACACTCGGACTCGAACCCATTCCTACGTTGTTCAAGCTTCCCGAACGCCTAAAATGGCTTCAATTCGCATCCCTGATCTGCGACTTCGCCGCCGCCCACGCCGAGATTCGCATGGCGGAAAATAAGCTTTCTGCGGCGAGGCCGGCTGAGCAGTTGGCCGCCGCATGGCAGGAAGAGGAAGCACGTCTTATTGAGATCACCCGTGCGATCCTCCCGATGTTTTTTGAGTGCCGCCTGCAGCGGCTTCCAACTGCCGAGTTCCAAGAACTACTCGGACTCCAGCCGATTCTGCGCTCAAGGGAGGGTAAGGGTCTGGGCGAGAAACTAAAGGGCGCAATTAATCGCCGGGTCCAAGCGGCTTTCCCTGTTTGCTTGCGGGTGCTTCCTCTCTGGGCGGTCACAAACCTGTCCTTACGCCGCTGCATTCCTCTGGCACCGGCCGCCTTCGACCTCGCCGTCATTGACGAAGCATCGCAGTGCGACATCGCCTCCGCCATTCCGGTAATCTTCCGGGCCAAACGGGCGGCGATCATTGGAGACCGATTTCAACTCTCGCACACCACACGGCTGCCGCTTGATCGCGATGGGGTGATCTTTGGCGAAACCGACTTTGAGGATTTGGAGTTCCTGATTTTCCGGTATGCGGTCAACTCCTTATACGACCTCGCCGATTTTCGGCTCAATCTTGGTGCCATCGGTCGAAAGGTGATGCTGCGCGAACATTACCGTTGCCACGAGGAGATCATCAATTTCTGCAGCGATACATTTTACCCGGAACCACTCAGAGTGCGGACAGAAGTCGCCCGTCTGCGTGTGCCGGCAGGGCGCGCTCCGGGCCTGCACTGGACGCATCTCATCTCCAAAATCGAGAAAGGTGCCGAGGGCGGTTGCCGCTCTCAGGCAGAAGCAGAGGCCTGCGTCAGCGAAGTCGTCTCGCTAATTCGCGAGCGAGGCTTCGCCGGATCCATCGGGATCGTGACACCCTTCAAGGCGCAAAAAATCCTGCTGCGTCAGCTCATTGAGCAGGCTCTCACGTCCGCTGAATTGGCCCGTTGCCCGGTTTTGGCTGACACAGCGCACGGCTTTCAGGGCGGGCAGCGTGATGTCGTGCTCATGAGTCTGGTGCTTGGCCCTGACACACCCGACGGCTCGAAACACTTTCTGTCCGAGGGGAAAAATCTGTTCAATGTCGCGATTTCACGTGCGGCGGCGGTCCTCCACGTGGTTGGGAACTTGGAATTTGCCGAGCAGTGTAGCATCGCGCACGTCGTAAAGTTCGCCCGTTACTTCAAGGCAAAGCAGGCGCGGCAGCAGCTTCAATCCAAGCCTCCGGTGCCGGACAAGTGGGAGAATGTTTTGCACGATCTTCTGGAAAATACCGGAATCAAAACGATTCGGCAGCACCACGTGGATGGCCGGTTTCTTGATCTCGCGTATATCGATTCTCTCCGGAAAATAGACATCGAGGTCGACGGTGTAGCTACCCATTTGACGGAGGCTGGAAATCGTGTTGAGGATGACCTGTGGCGAGACCTTCGCCTTCAGGCTCAGGGCTGGGAAGTCGTTCGATTCTGGGTCTGCCAGGTTCGAGATCAGCCCGATCAGTGTGTAAGTCGCATAAAAAAATTGGTTCAGTCCCCTAATCCTCCACCCCGAAAATGACGCCCGCAGACAATCAGCCACCCGATCCCACGAAGTCAGATCAAACGCCTCGATTCGGCGGTGCAGTCCTGATCGTTGTGCTCGGGTTGGCTATCGTCGGCCAGGCAACCGGGCTTGTCAGCGTCCTCCGTCACACTAGTCAACTTGAGGCGAAGCAGGTTCGATCCGAAACGCTGGATGTTGAAATTACCCGTCTGGCCCAAGCGACAACTACGGCTTCCACCGAGGCCGCGTCCGCGGCAAGAGACGCCGAGGCATCCCGAGCAAAATCGAAGCAACTGCAGAGCGACGAGCAGCTTCTCATAGGGAAGGTCGCGCCCTTACAGGAGGCTGTGCGCAAGGCTGAGCGGGACCTGAACACACTCCGGGCAGAAACAGCCAATCTCACCGGTCAGCGCGATTCACTCGCTCAGATAACAAAAGATCTGGAGTCGCGGAAGCAAGGCGCAGCCGCCGAAATCGGCCAACTTGAAGGCCAAAAGTCAGCTTTGTTCAAGGCGTCCACTGAAGCATCGGGCCAGTTGGTTCTGTTGGAGCGGGAGATTTCGCAGGCTCAACGCAAACGCGACGAACTCGCCGTCTTAACCGCTCGGACAGAAGAATTGGAACGACTTCGTGGCAGTCTCTCTACGGAATCTCAGAGCCTGAAAAAGCAAGTGGAAGACGCGCGGAGCGCCCTCGGTGAGGCCCAAGCCCGGCTCGTGACTGCAACAAGGGATCAATCAGAAGCCCAGAAGGCGGCGACCACCGAGCGTGCTGAACTGTCCAACTTCCGCGCTCAACGTGACGCGATTGCGGAAGATCTTCGACGATTGGGAGCCGAACGCACCACCGGCGGCGCGTCTCTGGAAGTGATCCTGTCGAAGCTGGCAACCGTCAAAGCGGACCTGTCGGATACAAATCGCCAGCTTGCAGAAGCAAAGCGTTCGCTTGACTCCTCAACCGCCGAACTTGCCGCCACTTCAGCGCAGAAGCGCTCACTAGGTTCAGACATGGAATCAATTCGCGCGGAAAATAAACGCCTTGAAAGCGAGCGGGCGAAAGCTGCTGCTTCGGTTGAAACGACACGAGATCGACTCACATCGTTGGAGGCCAGCCTCGCCAAGGTTCAGACGTCCGCCGCTCAAGAGGTGCCGAGCACCGAGGCCCTGGCAAAACTGCACGCCGCCATCCGGCTCCAAGTCGAAAATCTAAACCAGGAACTTCGCGTGTTGACCGAGGCGGCGAAGCAAATGAAGTCCGCCCGCGAGATCATCCAGCCCTCGAAACCCTAATCCTGACCCACCGTGCTCGATACCACCTTTCCTGCCCTGTTCTGGCTGCTCTCGTTTGGCGCAATCGCCTGGATGTTCGTAAAGTTCCGCGAGGCCCAGCGCGTCCTTGTCAACGCAAACCCTGCCGCTCATCTGACTGATCTCGATGCCCGGCTTCAAATCGCGCGTGACGAACTCGCTCGGTCTGAGCTGGCAAGTCAGCAACTCGAGCCGACCAAGATAGAACTGGAGCAGCTGCAGTTGCGCCGGCAGGCAATTTTGGACGAGATATCATCGCTCGAAGGTCAAAAACAGAATCTGTTGCAGGAGCTGCAGCGCCTTGATCCGGAAAGACAAGAGCTTGACCAAACCCGCCAAGCGCACGTCAAAGCGATGGAAGAACTGGCCGACGCCCGCCAGAAACACGGCGACACACTGCGGGAAACAGAAATCCTCAAGGCGGTGCTCACCGGACTTCAAGAGACGAAACAAATAACGGAGCACGCCATCGGCCAGAAAGAGAGCCGGCTCGACCAGCTGAATCAGCAGGTGGCGGCGGCAGAATCCCAGTTAGCGGCGGAGACGCGTCGCCACGACTCAGTGAAGCATGACCTTGAGATGCAGATTGCCGAAGTAATCCGCAGAATCGAGGCGACCAAACTTGAATTAAAAACCGCCGAGCAAAACGTTACTCGTATGCGCGAGGAGTATGCGAAAACCCAGGCCCTGCGGGAAAAATCCTACGCCGACATGAAAGAGTTCGAGGCGAAGGCCGAGGCGTTGCGGAAAGCAATCACCACCTACGAAGGCATGCTCAAGGGTCTCCAAAGCGACTTCGCCAGGCGGACCGGAACTGAAGCCGTCGAGCCGTCCAAAGCACTGGAGGATCTCGCCCAGCCAGCACTGGGGTTCAATTTTACCGGCGCATCGACTCTTACGGAAGACGATGCCTTGAATCGATTCTCGGCTTATCTCGTTTCAAAGGGGCTGAAGTATCCGGAACGCGTTCAGCTCGCATTTCACACCAGTCTCAAGGCATCACAAATCAATCCACTGGTGGTCCTCGCCGGCGTCAGCGGCACTGGAAAAAGCGCGCTTCCGATGGCCTATGCGGAAGCGCTCGGCATCAATTTCGTAAGTCTGGCTGTGCAGCCGGGGTGGTCCGGCCCCCAGGACCTTCTCGGTTTCTATAACTACCTCGAAAGAAAATACAAGGCGACCGAGCTGGCACGAGCCATGGCGCAAATGTCGCGGTATAGCCACGAGGATCTCCCAGGGCTCAACATCAAGACCCGCAAAGACCAGATGTTGCTGGTTCTGCTCGATGAAATGAATCTGGCCCGAATCGAGTATTATTTTTCAGAGTTCCTCAGCCGACTTGAGCAACGCCGCGGACGAAATCTGAGCGACGCGCAACGACGGCGAGAAGTCGCCTTGCATTTGGATATCGGCAGCCTCCCAGCCAACGAAGCGTCGCGCTTCATTTTCCCCGACCTTAACGTGCTGTTTGTTGGCACTATGAACGAAGATGAATCGACCCAATCGCTTTCCGACAAGGTCGTGGACCGGGCGAACGTTCTGCGCTTCGGTGCGCCAAAGGACTTGCATGCACCCACCACGAAGCCGGTGACACTAACAAACGCTTTCCTGCCGCGAACAAGTTGGGAGGGTTGGGTAAAAGTGTTTGACGGCGACGCGCTGCAGGAAGAGCGCAAACTCCTTTCTGAAATCAACGCTCAGTTGGAAAAGATCAACCGACCCTTTGGGCATCGTGTGTTTCGCGCCATACTCGACTACATTTCAAACTATCCCGGTGCCTTAACCGATTCCGGACGCCGGGCCCATGCGCTGGCTGATCAGATCGAACAAAAAATCATTCCAAAATTACGGGGACTCGAAACCCAAGGGCAAGATGAGGCACCATGCCTTGATTATCTTGCCGTAAAGATTGCTGATCTGAGGGATTCCGAGCTTCGCGACGCATTTGAAAGGGCGCGCGGCGGGCACATGTTTGAGTGGCACGGCGTTAAGCGGTCGTAGCCGCCGAAGCCATGGCCAGAATTCTACCATTTCCATGGTCGCTCCTGGCTCCACGGAACACCGCAGGGGCTGACCTCAGTGTCGATGACTGTGATCGCCACGGTCCGTTCAACCCCGAAACGCTCGTGTTCTATACCCGCACTGACGAAGGCGCGCCGATGTTGTCCAGCTATCGTGGAAACGGGGCTCGGATCGCGGAGAACGTAACCATCAACCCACAGACTGAACTCGGCAGACGTCCAGGATTCTTGTGGATTATTCCATGGCCGCACGACGGCGTGAGGTCTTGGAGATTCCGACTTGGTGCAGAACAGCGCGAATTGATAGTCGGCGGCGGAGTGCGCCGGGCCAGTGGACGTGAGACCCGCGAAAAATCGAATGAGCATCCGATCGCCCTTCGCGAGGCCATTGATCAATTGTGCGGATATTTTACAGAGTCTCGATCCCTCGCTGCCGATCAGAACGACGCTACGCGATCCCCCGGATCTCAGCTTGGTCTCGTCAGAATCGCATGGGCCGCGATTTGGACAAGATGGTCGAAATCAGCAGCAGGGACAGAGCCGCGCACCGCTCGCGTGGTGGAAATCGCACGATCCTATGCCCCGGATATCCGCGACGTTTGTGGCCGGCCAAGACGGATGTTGGTCCGCCAAAGAGAACTCGTTCCGGTCGGAAAAATCCAGGAGCTTGATGAAACGTGCCTACGGGACCTCATCCGGCGGCCGGGTCGCACGATTCCCGAAAAAGCCGGTTCGCGCCAGGAACTCCTTGGAATTACCCGGCGCGAAACGTTCGATACCGCCGAGAACCGGGTGATCCGTGACTTACTTCGGCTCTGCCAGCATCGCGCGGTCGCTTACCGGCGTGAATACCCCCAGCGCCCGCTCCATCCGAAAGTGCAGTCCGTCGTGGATCTCCAACGCAATTGTGAACGGTGGGATACATCTTCACCAATTGCCGCCGCCAGCAAGCTGGTTGGTTTACCCAAGTCCAACTACGTGCTGGAAAAGGACCGGCGCTATCATGCGCTGTGGAATCAGTATCAGCTCCTTCGCAGGGAAGAAGAGATGGTCGACAAAGTTTGGCCGTGGGCGCGTTGCCTCTGGGCCGATTTCGTCCGAAGCCTTTTCATGGGCTTTCTATCCGCGCAAGCAAAGTCCGGAGCGGCTTCTTGGCACCTTGTGGGGTCTCTCCCCGCCTACGTGCGATCCGAACATAGCGCGGGAACATTCGTCCCAGGTCTCTCGATCTCAAGTCGCTGGAGGCACACCACGGCAGACGAGGAACTTTGGATCATTCACGGTGCGCACGCCCATCTGGTTCCGGGCCTCCAGACCACCTTACCTCGATTGGGCGCTGATTTGGTGATCGCTTGTTTCGCTCCCAAACGTGCCGGCCAAACGCC
>JBDNFZ010000082.1:0-7511 GCA_041689555.1 Opitutaceae bacterium
TCCACGGCTGTTTGCGCGGCTGGATTATGAAGGCCGCCGGCACACGGGCGAGTTCGGCCAGGCTGCTCTCCAGGCCCGCCCGCCATCTCGCCTGCCGGAGTTCCAATCGCCCCGCTCGGGGCAAACCGGTGGTCACCGAGCCGGCCGCATGTTCCTTGGCCAGCGCCCGGCTCGTATCAACGGCGGGAAAAATGCCCGCCCCGCACAGGTTACTTCAACCGGCGCTGGAGCGAACTCAACGCGTCTTGCAGGGCGTCCACCTGCCGCTTGAGCGCCACCACGTCGTCGTTGACGCTGGAAACCCCGGTGGTTGCCACGTGGCGCTCGAGGGCGGCGTCCTCCGTCTCCTGCCGCGCCTCCTCCATGCCGCTCACGATCACGCCGATGAGCAGATTCAACACCGTCATCGTGCCGAGCAAAATGAAGCTCACGAAATACCCCACGATCACCACGGTGCTTTGCGCCGCGAACTGCGCCCGCATGATGTCGGCCCAGCCCTCGAGCGTCACCACTTGGAAGAGCGTCAGCGCCGCCGCCCCCAGCGTGCCGAAATGCTCGGGGTCCGTCTTCCCGAAGAGCGACACCCCCAACACCGCGTAGATATAGAACAACACGCTGAGCAGGAGCCCGACGTAGGCCATCGAGGGGATGCTCTTCAACAGCGCGCCGACGAGAATTTGCAGCTTCGGCACGGCCGTGATCAACCGCAGCACACGCAGCACACGCACCAGCCGCAGCACCGCCGCGAACTCCGCCTGCACCGGCAGCAGGCACACCGCCACGATCACGAAATCGAAGACATTCCACGGGTCGGTAAAGAACCGCCACGGTTGCCGGCCGCAGGCGCCGATCCGCACCGCCAGCTCGCCCACAAACAGCGCCAACACCACCCGGTCCAATGCATGCAGCAACCCGCCCATCTGCGCCATGAGCGCCACACTCGTCTCCAAACCGACGAGCAGGCCGGCCAACAGAATCAGGCCGAACACGAAGTGCCGGAACCCGGCGGACTCCGACACGCGTTGGCAATGGGACTGCATCGGCCCAACCACACCGCCCAGCCGGAGCGCGTCAAGCGCCGGCCGCATCCCGTGTGGCAAAGGCCTGACACCCCCGGATCCCGGCACCACGCGCTTGGAGAAATAACCCGAAAATTCTGGCAACGGTAACCCGGTCGGCGTCGTCTGGCGGGCGACTCGCTCCCGCTCCTCGCTCTCCGCACTTTCCCGTCCCGCATCGCCATGTCGAACTCTCCCGCTCCTTCCCGCCGCCGTTGGTTTCTCTATGCTGCGGTCGCCTTGGTTTTTGGCGGAGGCGTGTGGTTCTTCGGCTTTCGCGGCGGCCCGCCCAAGCCCGCCGGCAATTCGTGGCGCGGCAGCAACTCCACGCCGACCCCCGTGCGTGCCGTGCCCGTCGCCAGACAAGACCTCGCTGTCCATCTCCGCGCCATTGGCACCGTCACCCCCGTCAACACCGTCACGGTCCGCAGCCGCGTCGACGGCCTGTTGCTCAAGGTCGCGTTTTCCGAGGGCCAGGAGGTCGCCGCCGGCCAGGTGCTCGCCGAGATCGACCCCGCGCCCTACAAGCTCCGCCTCGCCCAGATGGAGGGCCAGTTGCTTCAGAGCGAATCCCAAGTCCGAACCGCCCGGAGCGATCTCGACCGCTTCAAGCAACTTTACGCCCAGACCCTGATTTCCTCGCAGCAACTTGAAGCCCAGCAGGCCCAGCTCGCCGAGCGCCTGGGCATGCTCGCGGCCGAACAGGCCCAGGTCGCCGACGCCCGCCGCCAACTCGCCTACACCCGCATTGAGGCCCCGATCCCCGGCCGCCTCGGCCTCCGCCAAGTGGATGCCGGCAACCTCGTCCGCTCCAACGACGCGGGCGGACTCGTCGTCATCACCCAGACGCGCCCCATCGCCGTGATGTTCACCATCCCCGAGATGGACCTGCAAAAAGTCGTCGCTCCCCTCCGCGCCGGCGAGACCCTCGCTGTCGAGGCTTGGGACCGCGGCGAAAGCGTCCCGCTCGCCACCGGCGTCCTCAAGACGGTCGACAACCAGATCGACCTCACCACCGGCACGCTCCGCCTCAAGGCCGAATTCGCCAACACCGACGAAAAACTTTTCCCCAACCAGTTCGTCAACGTCCGCCTCCGCGTCCGCACGCTTGTCGGAGCCACCGTGATCCCCGCCGCCGCCGTGCTCTACGGTTCCCGCGGGCCCTATGTTTATGTCGTCGGCCCGGAGAACAAGGTCACCGTGCGCGATCTCGTGCTCGGGCCGACCGACGGGGCCTCGCAGGCCGTGACCAAGGGCCTCGCGATCGGCGAGACCGTCGTGCTCGACGGCGTCGACCGCCTGCGCGAGGGCCGCGTCGTCTTCATGGTCGGCGACGAGCCCGCGAAACCCGCCGCGCCCGCGCAGCCCGAGGGCGCCAAGAAAAAGCGCTCCGGTTCATGACTCCCTCCCGCCCGTTTATCCTGCGGCCGGTCGCGACCAGCCTGCTGATGGTGGCGCTGCTCCTGTCCGGTCTCATGGCCTACCGGCTCCTGCCCGTCGCCGCGCTGCCGCAGGTGGATTTCCCGACCATCCAGATTTTCACGTTCTATCCCGGGGCCAGCCCGGCCGTCACCGCCAGCGCGATCACCGCGCCGTTGGAACGGCGCTTCGGTCAGATTCCCGGCGTCAACCAGATGTCGTCCAGCAGTTCCGGCGGCTCCTCGGTCATCACCCTCCAGTTTTCCCTCAAAATCTCCATGGGCGTGGCCGAGCAGGAAGTGCAGGCCGCCATCGCCGCCGCCAGCAACCTCCTCCCCAACGACCTCCCCGCCCCGCCCGTCTACCGCAAGGTCAACCCCGCCGACACGCCCATCCTCACCCTCGCCGTCACCTCCGCGAGTCTCCCGCTCCCGCAGGTCCACGACCTCGTCGATACCCGCATCGCCCAGAAAATCGCGCAGATCCCCGGCGTCGGCATGGTCAGTCTCGCCGGCGGCCAGCGTCCCGCCGTGCGCGTGCAGGTCAACCCCGGCGAACTCGCCGCCCGCGGCCTGAGCCTCGCCGAGGTCCGCGCCGCGATCACCGCCGCGAGCGTCAACTCGCCCAAGGGCAGCTTCGACGGTCCGCTCCGCGCGATCCTGATGGATGCCAACGACCAGCTCCGCTCCGTCGAGGAATACCGCGATCTCATCATCGCCTGGCGCGCCGGCGCTCCGCTCCGCCTCGGCGACGTCGCCACCGTCGAGAACGCCGCCGAGGACCGCCGCCTCGCCGCCTGGGCCGACAAGCTTCCCGCCGTCCTCATCAACGTCCAGCGCCAGCCCGGGGCCAACGTCATCGAGGTCGTCAACCGCGTGCGCGAGTTGCTCCCCCAGCTCTCCGCCAGCCTGCCCGCCGCCGCCGAACTCGCCGTCCTCACCGATCGCACCCAGAACATCCGCGCCGCCGTCCGCGCCGTCGAGCACGAGCTCCTCTTCGCCATCGGCCTCGTGGTCCTCGTCACGTTCCTTTTTCTCCGCAGCTTCGCCGCCACCCTCATCCCCAGCATCGCCGTGCCGCTCTCCCTGATCGGCACCTTCGGCGTGATGTATCTCGCCGGTTACTCGATCAACATCCTCACCCTCATGGCGCTGACGGTGGCCACCGGCTTCGTCGTCGATGACGCCATCGTCATGCTCGAGAATATCGCGCGCTACCGCGAGAAGGGCCTCGCCCCCATGGACGCCGCGCTCAAGGGCGCCGCCCAGATCGGCTTCACTCTCGTCTCCCTCACGCTCTCGCTCATCGCGGTGCTCATCCCGCTGCTCTTCATGGGCGATGTCGTCGGCCGTCTCTTCCACGAATTCGCGATCACGCTCGCCGTCTCGATTTTGATTTCCCTCGTGGTCTCGCTCACGCTCACGCCGATGATGTGCGCGCGGATGCTCCCGCCGCCCGTGCCCCACGCCGAGGCGAAGCCCGGCTTCCTCGACGCCGTCATCGCCCGCTACGCCCTCTGGCTCGACTGGGTGCTGCTTCGCCAAACCGCCACCTTGCTCGTGACGGTCGGCACCCTCGCCCTCACCGTCGTGCTCTACCTGATCGTGCCCAAGGGCTTCTTCCCGGTGCAGGACAACAGCGCCATCCTCGCCGTCACCGAGGCCCCGCAATCCGTTTCGTTCCCCGCCATGGCCGCGCGCCAGCAGGCCCTGGCCGCGATGATCCTCGCCGATCCCGCCGTGCTCAGCCTCTCGTCGTTCATCGGCGTCGACGGCACCAACGCCACGCTCAACAGCGGCCGCATGTTGATCAACCTCCGCCCGCACCGCGAGCGACCCGACTCCGCCCTCCAAATCATCGAACGGCTCCGCACCAACGCCCTCGCCGTCCCCGGTATCGAGCTGTTCATGCAGCCGGTGCAGGAACTCACCATCGAGGACCGCGTGAGCCGCACGCAGTTTCAGTTCACGCTCACCAGCCCCGATGAGAAACTCCTCGCCGGCTGGGTGCCCACCCTCGTCGACCGTCTCCGCGAGGAGCCCGCGCTGGCCGATGTGGTGAGCGACCTCCAGAACGAGGGCCTGCAGGCTTTTCTCGAGATCGATCGCGACGCCGCCAGTCGTCTCGGCGTGACCATCGCCGATATCGACGACGCCCTCTACAGCGCCTTCGGCCAACGGCAGGTTTCCACGCTCTTCACCCAGTCCAGCCAGTATCGCGTCGTGCTCGAGGTCGACCCGCGCCTCGCGACCGGGCCCGAGGCGTTGACCAGCCTGTTCGTGCGCACCCGCGCCGGGCGCCCCGTGCCGTTGTCGAGCCTCGCGCGCGTCTCCGAACGGCCCACCACCCTCCTGATCAACCACGTCGGCCAGTTCCCCGCCGTCACCATGTCCTTCAATCTCGGAGGCAAAGCTTCGCTGGGCGACGCCGTCGCCGCCATCGAGCGCGCCACCGCCGAGCTCGGCGTGCCGCCCGCCATCGACCTCAAGTTCCAGGGCGCCGCCAACGCCTTCCGCTCCTCGCTCTCCAGCACGCTCCTGCTCGTGTTCGCGGCGATCGTGACGATGTATATCGTGCTCGGCGTCCTCTACGAGAGCACGATCCACCCGATCACGATTCTCTCCACGTTGCCCTCCGCCACCGTCGGCGCGCTGCTCGCCCTCGTGCTCACCGGCCGGCCCCTCGACATGATCGCGATCATCGGCGTCATCTTGCTCATCGGTCTCGTGAAGAAGAACGGCATCATGATGGTGGATTTCGCCCTCGAGGCGACGCGGCGCGAGGGCCTCTCGCCCGTCGCGGCGATCCGCCAGGCGGCCCTGCTCCGCTTCCGTCCCATTTTGATGACCACGCTCGCCGCCCTTTTCGGCGCGCTCCCGCTCATGTTCTCGACCGGCCCCGGCGCCGAGTTGCGCCAGCCGCTCGGGCTCGTGCTGGTCGGCGGTCTCATCGTCAGCCAGGTGCTCACGTTGTTCACCACGCCGGTCGTCTACCTCTTCTTTGATCGTCTCGCCGCGCGCGTCTCCGCCCGCCGCCCCCGCACCGTTGTCCCCGCCGTGCCGGCGACGCCGGTCGTTTCCGGATGAATCTCTCGCGGCCCTTCGTCCGCCGCCCCGTGGCGAGCAGCCTGATCGCCGTCGCGATCGTGCTCGTCGGCGCGCTCGCCTACCGGCTGCTGCCCGTCGCGCCGCTGCCGCAGGTGGACTTCCCCACCATCCGCGTCAGCGCCTCGCTCCCCGGTGCGAGTCCCGAGACCATCGCGGCCAGCGTCGCCGCCCCGCTCGAACGCGCGCTCGGCAGCATCGCCGGCATCACCGCCATCAACGCCGAGGCCCGCCAGGGCGTCGTCAATATCACCCTCGAGTTCGCCTTCAACCGCGACATCGACGCGGCCGCCCGCGACGTGCAGGCCGCGATCAACGCCGCCCGCGCCCAGCTCCCGGCCGGTATGCCCGGCAACCCCACCTACCGCAAATCCAACCCCTCGCAGGCCCCGATCATGGCGCTGGCCTTCAGTTCGCCCAACCTCGCCCCCGGCAAGCTCTACGACACCGCCGCGACCGTCCTCGCGCAGAAAATTTCCCAGATCCAGGGCGTCGGCGAGGTCTCCGTCGGCGGCAGTTCCCTGCCCGCCGTGCGCGTGCAGCTCAATCCCCACGCCCTCGCGCACCACGGCATCGCGCTCGACGAGGTCCGCCGCGCCATCGGCGCCGCCAACTCCATCCGTCCGCGCGGGGCGATCGCCGACGACACCCGCCAGTGGCAGGTGCAGATCAGCGACCAACTGCGCCGCGCCGAGGAATACCTCCCGCTGATCATCCGCTACCGCGACGGCGCCCCCGTGCGACTCGGCGACGTGGCCAAGGTCACGGATTCGGTCGAGGACCGCTACAGCAGCGGTTTTCACAACGACCGCCCCGCCGTGCTGCTCATGATCAGCCGCCAGCCCGGCGCCAACATCATCGCCACCATCGACGCGATCAACGCCCGGCTCCCCGCGCTCCGCGCCCTCATTCCGACCGATGCCGACCTCGCCGTCGTCATGGACCGCTCCCCCGGCATCCGCGCCACCCTCCGCGAATCCGAGCACACCCTCATCCTCTCCGCCGGCCTCGTGATGCTCGTGGTCTTCCTTTTCCTCGGCAGCGCGCGCGCCGCGTTGATCCCCAGTCTCGCGATCCCCGTGTCCCTCATCGGCACGTTCGCCGTGATGTATCTCTACGGCTTTTCGCTCAACAACCTCTCCCTCATGGCCCTGATCGTCGCCGCCGGCCTCGTGGTGGACGACGCCATCGTCGTGCTCGAAAACATCTCGCGTCACATCGAGCGCGGGCTCTCCCCGTATCGCGCCGCCATGCTCGGCTCCGCCGAGGTGGGCTTCACCCTCCTCGCGATGAACCTCTCGCTCGTCGCCGTCTTCATCTCGATCCTCTTCATGGGCGGCTTGGTCGAGCGGCTCTTCCGCGAGTTCTCCATCACCCTCGCCGCCGCGATCCTCCTCTCCCTCGCGGTCTCGCTCACGCTCACGCCCAGCCTTTGCGCCCGCTGGCTCGTCAAAAAGGACGCCCGGCCCGCCGGCCCGTTCCGGCGCGCCACGGACCGGGCGTTTGAGCGCGTGCGCGCCGCCTACGCCGCCTCACTCTCCTGGGTCCTGCGTCACGCCACGCTCACCCTCATCGTCCTCGCGGGCACCGTCGCCCTCAACGTCTCCCTCTACATCCGCATCCCCAAGGGCTTTCTCCCCCAGCAAGACACCGGCCAGCTCGGCGGTTTCGCCCGCGGCGACGATGCGTTCTCCTATCAGGTCATGCAGCCGAAGATCGAGATCTACCGCCGCCTGATCCTCGCCGACCCCGCCGTGCAGGACGTGATCGGCACCGCCGGCGGCGCCACCGGCATCAGCAACGCCCGCATGATGGTCCGCCTCAAACCCCTCGCCGAACGCGGCGTCTCCGCCACCGAGGTCGTCAACCGCCTTCGCGAGAAAGCCCCGCCCGTGCCCGGCGGCATGCTCTGGCTCTTCGTTTCGCAGGA
>JBDNFZ010000083.1:0-3058 GCA_041689555.1 Opitutaceae bacterium
CTCGGGCGTTGGCTCGCGGTTGCCGCCGCCGCGTTCATGGCCGTGGCGCCGGCGTCCGTCTACTACAGCCGCTACTTCATCCAAGAGACGCTCCTCGTCTCCTTCACGCTGGCGCTCTTGCTCGCCGCGCGACGTTGGTGGACAACCGGCCGACTCGGCTGGGCTCTTGCCGCCGGCTCCGCGCTCGGTCTCATGCAGGCTACCAAGGCGAGCGCTCCTTTGTTTGCGCTTGTGGCGGTCGGCGCGCTGCTCGTGGTGGCGCCTCCCCGCTGCGCCGCCCGCCGCCCGGCTCGTGATATTTTCCTCGGGATCGCCGCAGCATTGTTCGTCGCGGCGGTTTTCTATTCGTCGTTTGGCACCCACTTCGCCGGCCTTCGCGACGCGGTCATGACCTATGGTTTCGCCTCGGCACGCGCCGTCGACGGCAGCGGGCACGAAAAACCCTGGTGGTATTTTTTCAGCCTCTTCGGCTGGTTGAAGAACGGTGGCTTGGTTTGGCAACAAGTCGGTTTCTCGCTCCTCGCGGTCGCCGGGTTGGTCGCCGCTTTCTTCCCCGCGAATAAGCTCCTCCGCGGTGTCGCCGTCTACACGACGTTGATCGCCATCGCGCTCGCACTCACGCCTTACAAGACGCCATGGCACGTCGTCCATCTCGTGCCGGGCTTTGCTCTGCTTGCTGCGGGCGGACTCGCGCTGATCCCGTTTCGCCCGCTCGCCTTCGTCGTTGCTGCGGTCGTCATCGCGCTGCAATTGACCCAAACGCGACTCGCCTCGTTTCTCCGTTCCTCCGACGCGCGCAATCCCTACGCTTATGTCCACAGCGTTCCTGATGTGCTCAAGGTTCGCGGCCTCGCCGAATCCGCGCTTGCTCGCGTGCCCGGCGGCTTCATCCGCGTCATCAGTGAGGAATACTGGCCGCTGCCTTGGTATCTCCGCGCCTTTCCCCGGGTGGGCTACTGGAAGGAAGCGCCCGCCGACTGCGACGGGGCCTTGGTGATTGCGTCGGCCACGCAGGCCGAAGCCGTGCGCGCCCGCCTCCAAGGCAACTACCGCGAATCCTACCTGGGGTTGCGTCCCGGCTTTCTCTGCGTCGTTTTCACTCCGGCCGTTCCATGACGCCGTCGCCCCGTTACTCCCTCGTGGTGCCGTTCTACAATGAAGCGGGAAACATTCTCCCGCTCGTCGGCTCCGCCGTCGAAGTCCTCGCCACTCTCGGCGGTCCGTTCGAGATCATCCTCGTCAACGACGGCAGCACCGACGGGACTGCGGCCGAGATCGCCGCTTGCCTCGCGCGTTGGTCGCAGTGTCGGGCGTTGCATCAGCCGCGCAATCTCGGCCAAGCGACCGCGTTGCTCGACGGTCTGCGCGCGGCCCGGGGCGCGTATGTTCTCGCGATGGACGGCGACGGTCAAAACGACCCCCGCGACCTCCCGCAGTTGCTGGCGCCCGTCGAGGCCGGCACCCTCGACGTCGCCTGCGGCTGGCGCCACGACCGGCACGATTCTTGGCTGCGCAGGAAGATGTCACGGCTCGCAAACGCGGTCCGCGGCCGGGTGCTCGGCGACCATCTGCACGACAGCGGCTGCCAACTCCGCGCGCTTCGCCGCGAAGTGGTTCCTGCGCTCTTTCCGTTCGAGCTGCTCCAGTCCTTTCTTCCCGCCATCGCGATGGCCGCAGGTTTTCGCGTCGGCGAGTTCCGGGTGCGACACCACCCCCGCACGCGCGGCGAGGCGAAATATGGCCTGCGCCAACTCTGGCTCCGGCCCACGCTCGCCATGCTCCGCCTCCGCCGCCGCCTGCGCGCCCCCCGATGAGCTGGCCCGAGTTCCAACACGAGGCGATGGCCACCGCCTTCGCCATCGTCATCGCCGATCATGATCGGGAATACGCCCGCCAGGCGGCGGCCGCTTGCTTTCTCGAACTCGACCGGCTCGAGAGCGAACTCAGCCGCTATGTCGAATCAAGCGACATTGCCCGGGCCAATCGTATCCTGCGTGGAGAAACTATCGCGATCGGCGACGACACGCTCCAGTGCCTGTTGTTGGCTGCCGAAGTCGCGGTGGTAACGCACCGCGCCTTCGACGCGGCGTATGCGACGCGGCGGGGGCCGGGCGACATGCCCGACACTCCCGCGTTCACCCTCGACCCCTCGGAGCATACCCTGACTTCGCACGTCGAGCGGCTGCACCTCGATCTCGGTGCGGTTGGCAAAGGCTACGCCCTTGATCGTATGGCGGAGAAGTTGGATGAATGGGCGATCACCACGGCCTGCCTGCATGGCGGAGGCAGCAGCGCGCTTGCCCTCGATCCCCCTGGAGGCAGAGAGGGTTGGTCTATCGGCATCGGCGAAGGCGCGAACTACCGGCTGCTGACCTTGAGACGCGCGGCGCTGAGCGGTTCCGGTCTGGCCGTGCAAGGCGAGCACATCACCGATCCGCGCGTCGGAGCCATTCCTTCGCGCCGCGGGCGCACCTGGGCATTGGCCTCCGGCGCAGGGCTCTCGGATGCATTGTCCACGGCATTTTTCGTTAGTGGCGGTGCCGAAATCGCCTGTTTCTGCGCTCTCCATCCCGCGATTGGCGCGGCTTGGTGCGAGCCTGATGGACCCCTGATCGCATCCGGTGCGCTGGTCCCGCTCATGCCCGTGGTTTGATCCTTCTCGACCCGCCTCGGCGACACGTTGAACCTCTTGGAGGAAAAACGCATGGTCACCCGGGCTTTATCTGCACGGAAAGTCCCGGGATCGACGGCTGGCGAAACGAGTTTGTTCGTCGAATCGAAAACGCGCCCAAAGGAGGGAATGTGTTCATCGTCACAGGGGCGTCGGCGCTCCCGCGCAAGGTCATGTCGCGACTGGCGGAGTCGGTGGCGCAAAGGTAATTATCCGGTCAATCGTGACTGATCCAAGGCAAAGATTTCTTCGGCTGCTGAGGCATTTTAGGTCCGGTAACATTGCGGGTCCGAGGCTTGAATTCGTTCGGGCTTCGTGTGTGCTGCGCGGGTGTTGACCACGTTGCGTCGCGGCGAATACGCGGGACTCATCGGGCTATTTTTCCTC
>JBDNFZ010000084.1:0-3033 GCA_041689555.1 Opitutaceae bacterium
ATGCCCAGCGCGGTCCGATTTGTCTAGCGCAAAGCCAGGCTGTTCTTTGCCTATGACTTACCTTCTCAAAAGAAAATCATCCGTTCGCTCCCTTCCGTCCGTTCTACCCCCGGCTGCTGACTTCACTTCCAGTTACACCCGGTGGGAATGGGGCGAAGGAGGAGGGGGTGGAGAAGTTGACCGCAGGTGTCGCAGATTAAAGCAGATGGGCGGAAGACGGAGGAGGCGTGGACTCAAATGAACGGCTGCGGATTCGCTTTACAGCGAGGCGGCGTTTAAGCGCGGTCAGGCTGATGGCTTGGGGTCTTGCCGAATTTGCAGTCGGCCCAGCGTGAGTCGAGGGTGTGGCGATGGGCGGTGGAGGTGGGGGCGTCGGCAGTGGCGGACTGCCAGAGTTCTTCGTTGAGTTGGCGTGGGCGGGGCCGATGCGATTTACGCAGGGCAAGGCTGGGGTGCGGTGGGGCGGTGAACGTTGTCGGCGAGAGGATCCAGCGCGGTGTGATCCATGTCGGGAGTCGCGTGGATTTTGAAATTGGCGACCGGCGTATGGGAGCTGGAGGCTTCATTGGCCTGCTCGGCCGGCGTATCGGGAAAGAGCGAGAGTTCCGCTGATGGTGTGGGATCGACGGGCGTGGCCACAAAATCTCCCATCGGTGCAACGCCGTGCGAAAAACGACGCAAGATGGTGCGAAGGGACTCCGGGCTATTGTCCACGCCTATCCAACGGCGGCCTAGACGGTTGGCGACTTCGAGAGTCGTGCCGGAACCGGCGAAGCAGTCGAGGACCAGATCGCCTGGGTTGGAGGAGGCGTTAATAATGCGTTCGAGCAGGGCAGGGTTTTTCTCGGTGGGATAGCCGGTGATGTGGATGTTTTGATTATGAGCGTCGCGGAATTCGGTCCAGATGTCTTGGACAGGCACGCCTGCGCTAGCATCAAGGTAGATTTTGCGGCGTGGGTTGCCGGTGGGAGACCAATAAATTTCGCCGCGTGCATCCATTTCGTCCAAAGTGGTGGGTAGGTATTGCCAGTGTTTGCCCGGGGGCGGGTTCATGCCGCGCCAAAGCTTACCAGTCGCTCCGTTGCGTGCGCCGGGTGCGTGGATGGGGACTTTTTTGAAACGGCGGCCGGTGTCGGGCTCGACGTTGGTGTATTCCCGGAGAGCGCGTTCATCGGTCCAGGCGTCCACTGCACGATGCCAGACATAGCTGTCGGACTTGGTATAAAACAGGATGTAGTCGGAGACGTTACCGTAGGTCTTGCGGGTGTAGTTTTTGGGGTTGCATTTCTTGCGGGTGATCCAGTTGCGGAAATTTTCCGCACCAAAAACTTCATCCATGAGCACCTTGGCCTGGAAGGCCATGTTTTCATCGAGGTGAACGTAAATGGAGCCATCTTCGGCGAGTAATTCGCGCAGGAAGATCAGGCGTTCGCGAAGGAATTCAAGGTAGGCGGGACCGGCGAGCAAGTCGTCGTAGGCGCTCGCGAGTTTGCGCGAGTGAAAAACACTACGAGTCGCGTAAGGCGGATCGATATAGATGAGGCGGACCCGGCCTCGCACCGCCGGATTTTCTCGCAGGTGGGCGAGGACGCTGAGGTTTTCGCCGTAATAGAGATGGTTGGGTGCGATGAGGTCGGCGACGGCGTTGGGCTGTGGAATGAGTTCGGGGCGGGCCGGTGCGGTCCTCAGAATTTCATCGACCGGGCGTTTGCCGGGATACGCGAGCGTCACGGCACCGGTGGTCTGGGGTGGGGTGACGCCTGAATTGGGAATGCCTGTGGCCATGTCGTCAGGAGAGCAGCCAAGTTTTGGTGAGGCGTTCGGGAACCATGCGCAGAGTGGCTACGAGGACACGGCCCTTGCCAGTGCGTTCGAGCGAGGCGTAGTCATTCCACATGGAACCGAGCAAGAGCCCGGGGCCGTCGTTGATGAAGACCACCTTGGTGCGCAGGTGATGTTTGCGTGCATAGGCGAGAATCTCGGTGGCGCAGTCGCGATAGCCACCGGTGCGATCATCTTCTTGTGCGCCACCCCTGTCGGAATCGTAACGCGCCAAACCCACGGCTAAAACTTCGTTGGTTTCGGGATCACGTATGGTGAAATCCACCGGGCGATCAGGCTTGGGGTATTTGGGAAAAATCTTGCCGAGCAGGATGTCTTTTCCGGCGCGCTCCGGGCCGTGCATGGGAAGATCAGGGAGGGCTTGGCGAACTTGGGCGAACAGGCGCTCGGTCAGGTCGTAGCCTTTTTTGCCGCGATCTTTGTATTCCCACAGGACTGCGCAGAGGGCTTCGTCGGGGATGGGGCGGGTGGAGAAGGCCGCTTGAACTTCTTGGATAGGGCGGAAGCCTTGCCCGAATTCATCGCAGATTTTTTGAGCTTTCGCCTTTTGTTTCAGCATCTCGACGGGCGTTTCCGGACTGACGTATTTCCGGAAAATACGGGCGAGCTGGATGCGCGTAAAGCCGTTGGCTTGCTCGGATATAAGAAGAAAAAGACGGGTGCTGGACTCGGAGGCACGCAAGAGCTGACCGAAGAGCACCAGCACAGGTTCGTATAGGGCGCAGGCATCTTTGAGGATGTCGGGATAGTATTCTCCCGTCGCCAAAGTGATCCAGTTACGCCCTTCGGGTTTGTAGTCGGCGAAGGTGAGCTTGGGCTTGTCTACCGTGGTCATGAGGTGGGTTTAAGCTACGAACGGTTGAGTGCAAGCGACTGCGTGTGAGGACGTCCTCACAGCAGCTTGCCGGGTTCGTAAAATCCAGTTTCCTATCAGTAATCCAGTTTCCTATCAGTTAGAGCCCGGCGCCCCCGCCCACGAACACCGCCAAGAAATCGGCGTAGCCCAACCGCCGATGCACCTGTCGCTGCCGTCGCACTGCGGGGAGGAACTGCCACGGCCCGACCAACAGCGCCACCGCCGAGGCAAAAATATGCGTCAAGATCGCGAGCCGATGCGCCTCAAACGTGCGGCGTATCAATCGTTGCAAAAGTTCGTGCATTAATTGAATTTATCAGTAATTTCGCCGTCTA
>JBDNFZ010000085.1:0-3777 GCA_041689555.1 Opitutaceae bacterium
CGCCAGCGCCTGCAGGAAAAACCACCACGGCCGGTCGCCGGCCGCCAGTTCCGACTCCTTCACCGCCGCGATCGCCGCCTGCGCCGCCGCCGGTTTCCGCAAAGCCCATGCCGCCAACCCCGCCCGGAGTTGCCACGCACCTCCCCGCAGCCCGGCGAATTCGGTGAGCGCCGTCTCGGCCTCCGCCGCGCGCCCGTCGTCCAGCAACGCCGTCGCGAGTCCGAGTGTCAGCGCCGCCCGGTCCGCCCCGGGCTCCGCCAGCGCCGCCCGATAAAGGTCCGCCGCCGTCGCCGGGAAGCCCAGCTCCTGCGCCCGCTGCGCCGCCGTCGCCGTCAAGGCCCCTGTCCCCGGCGAGCCAGCCATCGCACCCGGCGCCGTCACCAGCGGCACCGGCCGATTGAGTGCCGCCGCTCCCGGCTCTTGTGCGCGTCCTGCCGCCGCCACGCACATTAGAAAAAGAATCGGGGTTCGACGAAGACGCATGAGAGGCGTCGCCAACATGGTTCTCTCGCAGAAAACAATCAACCGCGTTGTGGGAAGTTCCGCCTCGCACGGGCGATTTTGATCGCGCATGCTTCCCCTCGTCCCGGTTTCCCGTCCCCAACTCCGATCTCCGATCTCCGAAATCCGCATTCCCATGACTATCCTCATCGTTCTCGGCGTCCTGCTCGCCCTCTTCGTCGGCCTCGCCCTCTGGATCACCGGCATCTACAACGTCCTCGTCGGCCTTCGCAACCGCTTCAAAAACGCCTTCGCCCAGATCGACGTCCAACTCAAGCGCCGCTACGACCTCATCCCCAATCTCGTCGAGACCGCCAGAGGCTACATGAAGCACGAGAGCGCCACGCTCGAGGCCGTCATCAAAGCCCGTAACATCGCCGCCGCCGCCGCGTCCGCCGTCGCCGCCAATCCCGCCGACGCCAACGCCATGAAGGGCCTCCTCTCCGCCGAAGGCGGCCTCGGCGGCGCGCTCTCCCGCCTCATGGTCGTCTCCGAAGCCTACCCCGATTTGAAGGCCAACCAAAACATGATGCAGCTCACCGAGGAACTCACCTCGACCGAGAACAAAGTCGGCTTCGCCCGCCAAGCCTACAACGACGCCGTCATGGCCTACAACACCGCCCGCGAAATTTTCCCCAACGTGATTTTCGCCGGCATGTTCGGCTTTGTCCCCGCCGAACTTTTCAAGATCGAAGACCCCGCCGAGCGCAACGCGCCGAAGGTTTCGTTCGGTTGATTTCCCGCTCTCCATTCCGGCCCTTGCCGCCGACATGATCCGCTCTAATCTAAATCCATGACCTCAACCTATACCGCTATCATCAAACACGACGCCGGCTGGTGGATCGGCTGGATCGAGGAAGTCCCCGGCGTAAACGCCCAGGAAAAAACCAAGGAAGCCCTTCTCGTTTCCCTGCACGCCATCCTAAAGGAAGCCCTCGCATTCAATCGCGACGAAGCCCGCAAAGCCGCCGAGGATAATTTCTCCGAGGAGCTCATCACCGTCTGAGCCATGAAACGGCGGGAGCTCATGCGGCATCTCGCGCGACACGGCTGCGAGCTGATTCGCGAAGGCGGTAACCACTCATGGTGGGGCCACGTCGCCAAAAACCGCCGCTCCGCCGTCCCCCGCCATACCGAGATCAACGACCTCCTCGCACGAAAAATCTGCAAGGATCTCGACGTGCCCAAACCTTGATGGATTTCTTCGAAGCCCAGGCCCGCGCCAAAAAGCGCACGTCGCGGCTCGTCGCGCTCTTCTCGGTCGCCGTCCTCGGCACCATCGCCGCCGGCTACTTCGGCGCCGTCTGGGCCACCGCCCAGCTCCCCGAGGAATCCTCCCGCTCCCGCGACCGCTACGGCCGCAACTCTCAGCTCTCAGCTGTGATCTCTCAGCCTTCCGGTTCCGCCATCCGACTTTGGCAGCCCCGGCTCTTCGCCCTCGTCTCCCTCGGCACCCTCGCCATCATCGGCCTCGCCTCGCTTTATAAATGGCACGAGTTCTCCGCCGGCGGCAGCGCCGTCGCCGAGAGCGTGGGCGGCCGTCGCGTCGCCGCCAACACCACCGATCTTGCCGAGCGTCGCCTCCTCAACGTCGTCGAGGAGATGGCCGTGGCCTCCGGCGTTCCCATGCCCGGCGTCTTCATCATGGACGACGAGCCCGCCATCAACGCCTTCGCCGCCGGCCTTACCACCGCCGATGCCGTCGTCGCCGTCACCCGCGGCACCCTCGAAAGACTCACCCGCGACGAACTCCAAGGCGTCGTCGGCCACGAGTTCAGCCACATCCTCAACGGCGACATGCGCCTCAACATGCGCCTCACCGCGCTCGTCTTCGGCATTCTCGTCATCGGCCTCGGCGGTCGCGGCATTCTATGGTCGCTTCGCGGCGCCCGCTTCCGTTCTTCCGGCGATAACAAAAACTCCGGCGGCATCCTCGTCGCCATCGGTGCCGTCGGCCTCGGCCTCCTCGTCATCGGCTACGTCGGCTATTTCTTCGGCCGGCTCATCCAGGCCGCCGTCTCCCGCCAACGCGAATTCCTCGCCGACGCCTCCGCCGTCCAATTCACCCGCAACCCCGCCGGCCTCGGCGGCGCCCTCAAGAAGATCGGCGGACTCGCCCTCGGCTCCTCGCTCCAATCCTCGAAGAGCGCCGCCATCGGCCATTTCTTTTTCGCGCAAAGTTTCCGCTCCATGTTCGGCGGCATCTGGGCCACCCACCCGCCCCTCGACGAGCGCATCCGCGCCATCGAACCCGCCTTCGACGGCGCCTTCATCGACGCTCCCCAAGTCGTCGACGTCGCCCGCGAATCCTTTGTCGCCGCCGGCCTCGTTTCCCGATCTTCCGCGAATCGAAACCCCGAAATCGAAAATCGAAAATCGAATTCTCCCGTCGCCTTTCCCTCCGCCCCGCCCCCGCTGCTTCGCCCCGCCTTCAACCTCCTCTCCGCCCGCGACCTCCTCGCCTCCGTCCCCGCCCGCCTCCTCGCCTCCGCCCGCTCTTCCGACGAGGCTCCGTTTCTTCTCTTTGGCCTCCTCCTCGACCCGGACGATGAGGCTGCCCAGCGCCGCCAACTCGCCTTCATCGCCGCCCACGCCGGCGGCGACGCTCTCCGCGTTCTTCAGGAACTCGACGACGACCTCCGCGCCCTCGGCCCCGAGCACAAGCTGCCCCTCCTGCAACTCGCCCTGCCCGCCCTCCGCTCCCTCCGCCCAACCGCGCTCGCGCCGTTCTTTGAGACCCTCGACGAACTCGTCCATGCCGACGGCCGCGTCTCCCCTTTCGAGTTTTGCCTGCAAAAACTCCTGCTCCGCCACCTCGCCGCCAACCGCGCCCCGGCCGTCGCCGTCACACAGATCCATTCCTTCCAAGCTGTCGCCGACGAGATCGCCGTCGTGCTCTCGGTCCTCGGCCACGCGACCCCCGGCAACTCGGTCGCGGCCTTCGCCGCCGGCGCAGCGCAGCTTCCGCTCATCGCCGGCCGCCTGCGCGAATCCACCTCCGCCGCCGACCTCGCCGCGCTCGATGCGGCCCTCGACCGGCTCGCCACCGCGAGCGCCCCGATCAAACAGCGTCTCCTCGCCGCCGCCACCGCGGTCGTCTCCGCCAACGGCGAAATTCACGTCGAAGAATACGAACTCCTCCGCGCCATCGCCGCCGCCCTCGATATTCCCCTGCCGCCGCTCGCCCGATAACGCGAAGGACTCTCCGGGCGCGCAACGCGCCGCCCGCCTCGCCGCTGTTTCTTTCGCCTCCTCGTCTCCAGGCGAAACCGCCGA